>JAUMUB010000095.1 GCA_030530905.1 Bifidobacteriaceae bacterium
TTGAGTGTTCGCTGTTGCAAAAGCCATGTTTGCGAAGGCTTGCACGCCTACTATGCCTGCGTCAAACACATTCGCATCTACGATAGCTCCCACATTGTGTATGTGACTAAACACATCAGCGTAATGTTTAGCACCATGACCGATTACATCTACTACGCATGACTGACCTGTATGCTGTTGCTCATCGGCAACAATAGCGTTTACTTTGTCAACAATATTTTCTGGATAATCAATATCCATATCCATAAGACTTATGCCAGCTTGTGGCGCACTCTCATCTATGCTTGTATTCTCTGCGAACACTTGCGCGTACACTTGTTTTCTGCGAGCATCGTTAATACTTAGTGTTATATGCTGAGTGGAGTCTTGCTCAAATGGTTTTAAGAATGACACTTCGTCAAACATGCTAGTAAATCGTTTAAGATCTATCATGGCGGCTTGCGCACTGAGAATGTCTAATCCTAATAACGCGGTATCTTTTGCGAGACTTATCGCTTTTGCAGCAACAATACCAGCTCTTAATCCTGTAAAAGGCGCAGGTCCAATACCAACAATAACTTCTTGAATATCTTGTGTAGTGCAATCCGCTTGTCTTACCGCTCTTGCAATATTCACTGATAGCTGTTCGACATGCGTTCTGGAATCAGTTTCGATAATCGGCTCGAAGCCTACCACTGCGACTGCTGATCCAAATGAGGTGTCAATTACTAGAGTTGCCATGTATTCTCCAAAACTTTATTGCTATCGATATTGCTTTACTCTTGTGCCAGTTCACGCTTTTGCCATGATTCGCCAACTGGAACTATGGTAACAATGCGCGTTCCCTCATCACTTAATGTTTGCTCTGAGTTTGCTGTGTTTGATAATGGTCTTGAAATATAAATTTCCAACCTTTGTGGCGCAAGCGAGGTAACAAACCGCTCACCCCATTCCATCAACACCACCGTGTTTTGTGACGGTTCTTCTATCTCTTCATCTAATCCAAGCGATTCTAACTGGTCGAGTATGAGCGTATCAATATTCTCTACGTCTGACAGTAAGGCTCCGCCGATACGATATGCGTCTACATGTATGAGGCGAGCTTTTGAGCCGCCTTGTAGCACTCCTTGCAGTTCACGAGATATAGTAAAAGTTGGTGAGACAATATCCTCAGCTATTCTCATGCCTTCGCCAATGCCTTTGGCTAAAGTGGTTTTTCCAGCACCTAAAGGACCTGATAATAATACGACATCGCGCCCACGCAAAGTGTGTGCAATGCGCTTGCCAAGCTGGATCATATCATCTCGTGTTTGAACATTTATTTCTAGTTTTTGCATAATAACATGTTTCTCTAACGCTTAAATGCCGTTTTTAGCATACTTCACTCTTTAGTCTTTTAAAAGTTATGCGAAGAGTTCTTGCGTATGCCGTACGCTTCTTCCTTTTGTCGCCATTGCTTGTACGCAACATTCTAAAGCATATTGTTTATCACCTTGTGAAGATTTACTCTGTTCATCAGCCCACGCCAATACTTGCATACATCTTGAAAAACCTTGCGAAGTCCAACCTTGAAGCCTGCGCGCCTGCTTATCCATAAGCCATTGAGGCATTTTCACCTGCGAGCGCGATATCTCATGGTTTAAGCAAGCTTGCACCGTGATAAGCTGTCGGATTTGTGATGCGAATGCTCCGATTAATGCTGTTACGTCCACTCCTTGTTCGAGGGCAAAACGCAAGGCTATAATCGCTTGTCTCATATTGCCTGCGAGCGCGTAATCGCATACTGTAAAGCTGGTAACGTGTGCGTTTTGGGTGACGTATTGGTTTACTTGTTGTACGGTGATTTGTCCTTGTGGAAAGTCGTTGCACAGTTGGTTGCACATTGAGGTGAGTTCTCCTGTGCTGTTTCCTAATACTGCTACGAGTTGTCGTGCGGCTTCTAACTGTATGCTTTGCTTGTGTGCTTCAAATATGGCGATTGCGTAATTGATTTTTGCATCGTCTTTTTTCAGGTCGGGTATGTGGCTGATGTATGCGCCTGCTTTTTCGAGTTGTGTGAGTATTTTCTTACCCTTAACTCCGCCTTCGTGTTGTGCGATGACAATTGAATATTCCTGTGGATTGCTTAGTGCTTTTTTGCAGTATTTCACCATTACTTCCACGGTTTTTTCTTCTGCGGCTTGTAGGTTTGTTATGTTTACAATGCTTTGTGGGTTAAATAGTGTTGCGCTGGTGAGTTCTATAAATTGTGAGACTGTTATTTCTTGCGCGTCTGCTTGTCGTATTTGTGCTTCTGGTAGTTGTTTTTTTGCTGCGGTTTCTGCCTTGTTGGCTGTAATTTCGCGCAAATATTGGTCTGCGCCAACTACGATTATGAATGGGGAAACACTCATTTTTATTCCTTACGACTCGAATTCTACTATTGTATACTTTGTCCTCGTCTGCACTGAAATATTTACGAATTATTATGTATGAATAATTTTTTTGTATCATTCCACCATTGTTGTTGCCTCTGCGCATTATCGCTCATCATTGGCACTGCCTGTTTCATCCGCGAAAATACTTTTATGAGAAGTATCATCAAGGTTAAGTTAGTAGCTAGCATGAGTATTGTTCCGCATACGCCGCTTATCCATGGCATGGTAATTGCAATATTGCCCAACATATTCACTACTGCTTGAATAATCTTGCTAAATATTACGTTTATTTGTAACAGTATAAGACTTACTGTGGGGCTAAGCATACTGCACGCTAATGCTGCTAAGCCAATAAGTGTTATCAGGTCAAGTATTGGAGCTACGCAAATATTAGCTACCACAGCTAGTAATGGTATAGAGTTGGTGAACAGCATTTGCAATGGTGTGGCAAACACTTGTGCGCTTATGCTTAAGGAAGCGTATTGGGCTATTGGCTCTGGTATGAAAGTAGCTATCATGTTTCGAACTGGTTTTGCGAATAATAGTATTCCCAATACTGCTCCACACGATAAAGCAAACCCTATGCTCGCGCTTTTATTGGGAAAAAATATGAGCAATAGCATAACACTAATAGACCATGCTTGAATACTTGATATGGCACGTTTACTCCAAGCAGCCATGCTCATAATTATCAACGAATATTGCGCTCGCAACACAGAATCTGACGGGTACATGAACAATCCCAGCACAATTATGCTCAGCATTATCAAACAATATTGCGCACGCGTTGGTATGCGTGCGATTGCACACAGTTTACGAACTATTGTGCCGCAAAGCAGAAAATGTCCGCCTGAAACCACAAGAATATGAAGTAAACCAATATCGCGAAAAACGTTAGTAATAACCTTCTGAGCATAGTTCGCTGTTTTTGACTGTACGGGACGATAATAATCAGAACCAAGCACACCAAATGTAACAGCAGGAATTAGAACATAATCCTCCTCATCTAACAATTCGAGCAAGCGCATAAACGATTGTTGTGTTTTAGTCACTTGCGCTAACAGCCATGACGGTTCTTGAACCACTTGCACGCTTTTACTCTTGCTAATTGAAGCTTGCGCAACATGTTCACCCACGTATGAGGGCTTCAATCTTACTTGAGCCTCATACACGCCACCTTGTTGAAGAATCTGACATTGATCATGCGTAGCACCAAACACTTGAAGCCTGTAAGATGAGAATAACAGAGCATTACTATTCGAAGTCATAACAGGCACATTACGCCCACTAGCATCACCATTACTTACAACCAAATCACTCCTACTACCATTATGCTTGCCATGATTCGCGTAAAGGTTAGAAACTGATTGAGAAACCGCTTGAGCCATGCACTTGTATTGAAATGCTTTCGCATGAGTAACAGGCGACAACACTCGAAAACGTATCTCAACATTATTGTTTTCAGAACTCATAAAACTATATACAGGGTCAGCACGCTCCACAATTCTTTGAGCACATCCAAGACATACGCCAACCATCACAACAATAATCAAGCATACAATAAAGAAAAAATTCAACACTTTGCTCTCACCATGCAAATTAGCTAACTTACGCTCATATGTTATGAATGATTTTGCGCTCGCAACATGTGATGCACTAGCATGTTCTTGTTCTAATATCGTTAGATTTACTGTTGGAATATTTTTATATAAACGAATTATTGCAATAATCATGGCAATAAGTGTCACAATTATGCACAAGCAGGTGAGAAAAAATACGATAAGCACATGTGTGCTTTTATTGAGATGTTTAGGCACATACTCATATGCCACTAGTATTGCCAACCATAAAATAATTGCTACAATGCAAAGCCGATAATCCTTGCTCCCGGACTCATAAAAGGCGTATGGTTTTCTTCTTAGAGCGTACAAGCGAGATGGTGATGATGTTACAGACGCTATTGGCTCAACGCTCATGACACTCTCACATGCTGCTGAATCTTTTGAAATGTTTTATTACCAATACCAGAAATTTCTAATAATTGTTCAACGCTTTTAAAATAGCCGTAGCGTTTTCGATAATCGAGTATTTTCTGAGCAGTAACAGGACCTATTCCTTTAACTGACTGTAATTCTTCTAG
>JAUMUB010000096.1 GCA_030530905.1 Bifidobacteriaceae bacterium
CATCCTCATTTTTGTCCTTTTCTTGAGCAGCAAGAATCTGGAAACGAGTTTCAGAGGTTAAACCAGTGTAGTTCTCTGTAGCATTTACAGTGGCTTTTAAAACATACGAGCCAATTTCTGATGGCTTTTCTGCAGAATAAGTGGATTCATCTGCTTTCTTATAGGTATATTCAATATCACCGTACTTTGCAGCGCCAGTAGGATTTGCAGGATCTTCGCCTTCTTTCCAATTCTTAATTGATGGTTGAGTTGTCCACTCGTTTTCTGCTGGAGTGACAACAAGAGCATTTTCAACATCAGCGGTATACGTGTATGAAGAATCACTTGCACGCTCGCTGTTATTAGTTGAAGTAACTCGAATTTCATCATTAACCTCATTCGTAGCTACTCCAGTAAAGCGAATACGAGCAGTGTACGCTCCTGAAGGTAACTTTTCAGCGAGAGCAACATTAGAAATAGCGAGCTGCTTATTTGTTAATGCTTCCAAACGTTCCTTATCGCTAAAATCGTGAACTACGAGAGGCTCTGTTGCTTCAACCATGGTCTCACCTGTGCGTGCAAGACCTAATACTTCAATTCTTATATTGTTAAAGTGTAGCAACCTGTTGTTTGTTATTGATAAGTGTACGGTTGCTTTGTCAGAACCGTATTTTGTTGTATGCGATGGTTGCACTTGTGTAATGTCGGTAATAGGACTTGCGATCTCAATATCTGGTTTTGGTGTTGGAGTAGTGGAAGTTTCACCATTGGTATCAACAACAAAAGCTTTTCGATTCTCTGGAGTGTCCAAAAGATCTAAAGTAATACGGCGATACGTAATATTATGATTATCTCCCTCAAATAAAAGTCCATAACCATTACCTGCTTTATTATCAAGAGCAGTAATAACGGAATAAGCCATAGCACCTTCCTTAAAGAGGTACGGAGCAGATCCCCATGTTTTTCCATCATCGTATGAAATGCGGATTAAACCATTACTACGTCCAGTAGGTGAAGATGAGGAGTAAAGCAAGACTTTTGCTCGAGCAGATCCTTCAGGTGCATTAGGGTATGCGCGTGTGATATGCGCATTATTGCGTGGGTCTGGAAGATTATTATCGACAACTGGCTCACTCCAGTTCACGCCACCATCTTCAGAGTATGCAACCTTACGTGCGAGAACATCCATGGAGCGAGAATTCATCATTAAACGGCCGTCAGAGAGTTCAACAACTTTGTTCTCATCCATTCTTGTACCGACAGGGTTACCTGCTTTCCATGTTTTGCCATGATCATCTGAGTATACAGATACTGCTTGTAAATCACGAGCTGCACCAGTTACGACAGCATACTGCTGAATTAAACGACCTTTATGATCGCCATACTTTAACTGAATTCCAGCACCAGATGTTGCAAAACGTGAACGCCACGTTGTACTGTTGCTAATATCTTGAGTGATGATACGAGGTTCGCTCCAGGTAAGACCATTATCCTTTGAGCTAACCACTGCAGCGTGCATTACGCCTCGTTGATTCACATCAAATCCCTCTTGTGAATCCCATAAATTAGTGTCATAGGATTTTACGAAGAACATAAAAATCTCACCAGTTTCTTCATCAACAACATATGATGGATCAGAGTAGCCATACTTATTTGGACCTAAATATCCACCAGCAACAACAGTCCGAGTTTCAAAGGATTCGCCACCGTCCTTAGAAATGCGTTGCACAATAGAGTTTGCTTGAGGAGCGTCACCGCAATTATTGGGACGTGCATCATAAGCAGCAAGAATCCAACCGTTAGGTGCTTGTGCAATCGCTGGAATACGATAGCATGATACGTCATCTTGACCTCTTGTGGAAAGAGTGAGTCCAGATTTTGTAAACGCTTTATCACTTGGAGTTGTTGCGGCATCTGCAACGCCAGGACGATATTTATTGAGAATATTTAAGGTGTCAGATGTTGTTACAATAGTATTTTCCTGATAAGTATCAATTCCATCGCTAACTGAGAATGTTGCCGTTGCGGTAAAACCTGTTTCAGGATCAGTGTTAGTGATATAGTGCTCACCAACTTTTGGACAGGTTGCACTAGAGTTTGGAGCAATGGTAAGTTGACAGTTTTGTGCTAGAGAATCCAAGTTGGAATTCGTTGTGGAAACTCTTAGCTCTGCCAATGAATTATTCGTATACTTTAGTGCATATGATACTTTCTCGCCAAGGTATACAGGGTTGCCTAAGTTGTCTGTGCGTGATAATTCAGCAGTTATATATGGCTTTGGCTGAGTTCCTTCTGGATGAACTGTAATAGCATTATTTAAGGTAATTGAATAGCCGAAGTTTGCAGAAGCAGGGCTTGTTGAACCTGTTGTTGAAATTTCTTGACCAATTTCATTTATGCGAGTTCCTGTTATTACGACTGTAACATTGTATGAACCATTAGCATTTGCAGGAAGTGGCACGTTTGGAATAGTAATTCGTTGCGCTGAAATAGCGTCAATTTTTCCAAGGCTCTTAGTTGCAAGAGCTGTTGCTTGCATGTCCTGAGCAAGTGTTGTTTCTGAAGGTGCTTGAGACGAAGGAGTTACCGCTATGACCTTAACTTGTGCGTCTTTATAATTCATTAAAGAACTGTTGAAATAGTTGAGAACGAGATCTGTAGAAGTAGCACCATTTGCCACATTCAAACTTGGGGACGTGAGAGTAAAATCAGCGTAACTGCGGTCAGCATTATCAAGCATATCAAGAGTTATGCGACGGTAAGTGATTGCATTTGAATCACCTTCAAATACGAGACCATATCCACCACCAGCTGCAGAGTTTAATGCTGTGATAACCGAATATGCCATATATCCACGCTTAAAAAGATATGGATTCTCATGCCATGTTGTGCCATCATCGTATGAAATACGAATTATACCATCTCGACGATCTTCTCCTGATGATGAAGAATAAAGCAAAACAGCTGCGCGTGCAGATCCTTCAGGCGCGTTAGGGAATGCGCGAGTTATTTGCGCATTATTGCGTGGGTCTGGAAGATTTCTATCAAATACAGGATTAGTCCAGTTTTCACCACCATCGCTAGAGTATGCAATTTTACGGAATTTGTTTTTATCTGAAACACGAGAGTTCATCATTAACCGTCCGTCAGATAGTTCAACAACTTTATTCTCGTCCATGTATTCGCCTGCAGGATTACCTGCTTTCCAAGTTTTTCCGTGATCATCAGAGTAGACTGAAACTGCTTTTAAAATATTTTGAGCGGTATTAATAACAGAAAATTGTTGAACCAAACGACCCTTATATTTACCATATTTCATTTGGATACCTGCACCAGAAGTTGCGAATCTGGAACGCCAAGAAGTATCTTTGCTTACTTCTTCGGTAATAATCTTTGGTTCGCTCCAGGTAAGACCGTTGTCTTTAGAGCTCACCACTGCAGCATGTACAACATTGCGCTGATTTGGGTCAAAACCACGTTGTGAACCCCACACGTTTACATCGTATGATTTCACAAAGAACAAGAAGATTTCGCCAGTTTCTTCATCAACAACATATGATGGATCAGAGTAGCCATATTTGTTAGGACCATCAAAACCTGCGGCAACTACGGTTTGTGTTTCAAATGATTTACCGCCATCTTTAGAAATTCGCTGAACAATAGAATTCGCTTGTGGTATGTCCGAGCAATCGTTAGGTCGTAAATCGTATGAAACTAAAATCCAACCGTTAGGTGCTTGCGCAAGTGCTGGAATGCGATAGCAAGCAACACCGTGCTGTCCAGGAGAGGCAAGTTTTAATCCACGAGGAGTAAATGCGCGATTACTAGGAATGGTTGCAGGATCTGGCGCGTTCGCTGGACGTGTCTCGTTTAAAACAGTAACTTCATTCTCATCACGTGCTTCAAGATCCTTCTGAACAGCATTCTTTCCATTGCGATCCCTAGTTGCCCAAAAAACAACACGAGGCGTGAAACCTGATGCAACATCATCAGAGGTGACCACATGGTAAGGAGTTGTGCAGTATTTTGTTGCTCCAGGTTGAAGATCGGACCATCTACAGTTTACTCTTACTCCTTGTTTAATAAGTACACCGTCTAAATTTGATTCTGAAGGATAAGCCACTAAAACTTCATTAGTGTTATTAGTATAAGAAATTGTGTAAGTTAAACGATCTCCGAGATAAACAGTATCTCCTAAATCGTCTGTGCGCTCTATATTTACTGTAATTTTAAATGGTTGTTCTTGCGCATCGGGTGTAGCAGCTATAGCTGAGTTCGCGCCAAGCGTGACTCCAACTAGCATACATAACATGGTAGTAATACTAGCTACTATGCGCATTCCTTTTCTTATTATCATTGTCTTTCCCTTTGATCAGCACTCTTAGAGATCGATAAAAAGGGTATAGCGCTACTCGCCATTGTGTAGAGCTATAGTAATCTTTTCTTACTCTCTCTTTGCTGTATACGAAAGTATACATTTTTTGAGTGTCGGTCAGTTACAACAACGCTGTTATAACAACCGGGTTTTATGGTAT
>JAUMUB010000097.1 GCA_030530905.1 Bifidobacteriaceae bacterium
ACGAATCTACACTTCATTCAGAGAAATAACTAGAACCAAACTAAAATAAGTTATTTCACTGAACACGTTTTTAAATCTGCAGTTTGACCTTTACCAATAGCAACCACAGCTTTATATGCATCATCTAAAGTGTCCACTGAAACCACATGCAAACCATTAGGAATATACCCCACTACTGAAGAACAATTACTACTCGGAGCTAAAAACCATGTCGCACCATCTCTACGAGCGCCGACCATTTTCTGCTGTATGCCACCAATTTTTCCAACTACACCATTTGCACTAATTGTGCCAGTTCCAGCAATAATTTTACCACCAGTCTCATTTTGAGGTGTAAGCTTATCGATAATCCCTAGCGTGTACATCAAACCTGCTGAGGGGCCGCCAATTTTATCAACATGCAATTTTACTTTTACTTTATCAGTGTTTACCCCAAGTTTTTTCGCATACGACACAGCCACATTTTCAGCTGTACTTTGTGACCCTGACATCTGCTTCTTAATTTTTTTACTGTACTCTCGCAAATCTGTTTGTACTCCAAACACGCTTTCCACGGGAAGTACTGCGCTTGTAGCACTGAAATACTGCACCATCGCATACACAACCGGCACATAGTCTCCTGGCACACCTGCAGCATTCACTGTTACTAATCGCAGCTGACCTGCATCGTTATAGGTTCGCGCGCCAGAAATCGTGATAATAGTATTATTTCCTGAATCTTTTGCCAACACGTTTAATGTTGGACCTGGAGAAGTAATACCATATGGAGTTGGAAGAAATAAACATAACACACACATCAGTGCACACACTATACCGAGGTTATATCGAAAACTATGCTGTTTTATAGAATGAAAAAACTCTGATACTATCCCACTATTCTGCTTATTATCCTGAGCATTATGATGAGCCTTATCAGTTTTTTGCGCTCTTACAAAATTTTCTTGCGTTACTTTTTTTCTTACCATAAAAATCATTCCATGTTGCCACATAACTTATTTTATAGTGTATACTTTGTATAGATTTTATTATTCTATACAAAGTTTCTATATTCTGGATATCTTTTTTATTACAATTAGGATAAAATTCTATATTTAATAATACGAATATTTACAGAGGTGCATACATGGATGAAAATGAATTTCGCCAATGGCTTATCGACTGTTTTGGCGAGATAGAAGGCGCTCGTGCGTGGGAACAAATTAACCAGTTACCACCAGAAATTCGCGAGCAGCTTACTAATCAGAATTCCAGCAAGCTTCCTTCTCCTGAAGAAATGCGTGCGCTTATGCAAAACATCACTGGTACACTTAACAGCTCAGATAGCAACAGTGATAGCATTAACACCTCACTAGCAACCACTATCGCTAGTAATCGTATGCCTGAAGACACTGAATCCACCATTAACGCTCAAGAGGCAGAAGAAGTTCGATTCGCAATTCAAATTGCAAACTTGTGGCTGGATTCTGTTTGTGTATTTAACCCTGTAAAAGGTGATGTGATGTTACTAACCCGTAAAGGTTGGGTTGACAATATTATCACCTCATGGGCAACATACGCTCAGCCTGTTTCTCAATCAATGAATAATGCTTTAACTGAGCTTATCACTAAGCAACTCGGCGATGCGGGCAGTATTCAAGGTTTTATGGCCGGACCTGTACCATTTCCTTTTGGTAATGAGATGAATGATCCAAGCAAAATTATCAACTCCATGGGCAACACTTCTGTTTCTATGGAATTAGGTCAATCTGCAGGAACACTTTCATCTGTGGTACGAGGTAGCTTTGATCAAGGATTAGTGCTATTAGACAATCCAGCAGGCGGCATTATTGTACAAAACTGCGTTAATTACGCTGACCAGCTCGGAATTGATAAAGAAGAAGTTTTTAAATATGTGGCATTGCAAGAGTGCGCTCATGCTCGCCTATTTAATTCAGTTCCTTGGCTTAAACCTCGTATTGAATCTCTTATTGGCAAGTACGCTCGCGGTATCAACATCGATATGAACGCTATTGAAGACCAGATGAGAGATATGGATTTCAACAGCGATGATGAAGCTCATGTTTCTGTACCGCTTGATAGTGTCCGAATTCCTGACACCCCAGAGCAAAAAGAAGCTTTACACAGCTTGGAGAATTTAATTGCTCTTATTGAGGGCTGGGTTGATTGCGTCACTCGTTATGCAGGTATGGCTCATATTACTCATATTGAGCAAATTCAAGAGATGATTCGCCGTGAACGCGCAGCAACAGGCGCAGCTCAAAAAACTTTCTCCGCTCTTTTAGGATTGAATATTCGCCCTAAAATGATTCTTGAAGCTACACAATTGTGGACTAAAATTACCGCTGAGCAAGGCGAAGAAACTCGTGACGCAATGTGGAATCACCCTGATTTATTGCCTACTCTTGATGAAAAAACACAAGAAAGCATTCAAGAAAGCATTAATGAGGGTATTTCCTCATTCGATAAACCATACCAGCCTATTGATTGGGACGCTGAATTGGATGACCTGCTTTTAGAAGATCAAAATAATAATCAATCGCACGATGATTCTGGGCAGCAAGACAACAACGACGATTATCATGGCGATGATCAAAATAACACTGACCCTGACAATAACAACGAGTAGCTAAAAAATAGCTGCAAGTTTTAATCGCTGCAATAAGCTTTTAAAGCTTTAAACTTGAGTGCTGAGGTGAAATTCACTTCAGCACTTTCTTATAAAATTCAATTTTGAACGGCCTAGAAGAATCAAGAAAAACACCTGCTCTATATTAATAGCATAATTTTTTATAATAAAAATCGGCTAGCACTACGAATAAAAGAGTCACTGCTAGTTTTTCGCTCCGCATACGATAAATACAGAAAACGCTCAGCACGAGTAATACCAACATAAAGTAGGCGGCGTTCTTCTTCTAAAACTTCCAAATCCTCAGTGGCATTATACGGAATCAACCCATCGCTACAGCCAATAATAAACACGTGCTTAAATTCCAAACCTTTAGCTGCATGAATAGTGGAAATATTTACACCAGTATCACGGCTAAAACCAATTTTCTCTAGCGCCACGTCAATATTAGGATTATAACCCACCGCAGATTCACGGCGTGAACTATCTGAACGAAAGATATATTGCAAACCAGCTTCAGCTAGAGCATGAGCAATCACCTGTTGTTGACTATTAATACGAGTTAACACTGCACAATTGCTGGTTTTTTCACCACTAAAACGCAGTTGAACAATACGTTTCGCAATAGCTCGTGCCTCAGAAATGTCATCAGGATATTTAGTCTTTTCTACACTCTTACCTGATTTCATATTCGCATACAGGCGAATATAATCCTCACGTTGCGAAGATTTCTTTAACACTTTATTTGCTGCTGCAACAATCGGCGCAGTGGAACGGTAATCGGTTTGTAAATGAATATCAGCCTGCATGTTTTTGAACTCTTCATGAAAGTTTAATAAGTAAAAACTACTTGCACCAGCAAAAGAGTAAATTGTTTGAGCAGGATCTCCAACAACACAAATATTCGTATTTGAACCCAACCACAATTGCATTAAACGATGTTGCAATGGAGAAACATCTTGATACTCGTCCACGGTTACATACCCAATTTTGCTACGAATCTTCGCCGCAGCATCCTTGTACTCTTCTAACACATTGCAGGTCATTAATAAAATATCGTTAAAATCTATCTCATGGCCTGCGGTTTTTTCCAATTCATACGCGGTATAAATTTGAGCAAATTCCTCAGGCTTCAAACCTAACGGAGGACGTCTATTATCTACTTTGCACGCTTGAGCATAATCTTCTTGCGCAATAAGCTGAACCTTACACCAACTAACTTCCGCTAATAACGCTTGCAAGGACATAGTATTTGGCTCAAAAGAAACATGTTCAACACGCTTTAATGCGCGAGACATGCAGCTAACTTCATCATTAATCACGTGAGGAAAAGGTGCATCTGTGACATCCTCCCACACATCACGCAATTGAGTTAAAGCAGCGGAGTGGAACGTGGCAACTGTGGCATTCTCAACGCCCAATTGTTCAAGTCGCGAGCGCATTTCGGCTGCAGCCTTCACAGAAAATGTAACTGCTAACACAAGATCTTGCTTCCATGCTCCAGTAGCGCAAGCATATGCAATACGCCGTGTGATTGTTCGCGTCTTGCCAGCACCAGCAACAGCAATAATACGAACTGGACCTTGTAAGGTAACAACAGCCTTACGCTGCTGTTCGTCCAACCCCTCTAAAATCTCATCAGCTGTTACACTCATCGGCTACTACCTTAATCACTACGTTTTAACTTATATTGTATTTCATAGTAAATATCACAAAATCATAAACGATAATAGTATTTTTTATAATTTTGTGTATAAATTATTAAAAAATTTTACAGATACTCGAGTTTTATAGTTATATTGTATTACTGTTGTGTGTGTGGACCAGATACAAACTTTAAAAATGGCAGCACTAATAGTAGCGG
>JAUMUB010000098.1 GCA_030530905.1 Bifidobacteriaceae bacterium
TGGCCCTGGTGGCGGCAACTCTGGTAATAACATGGGTAACTCAGGCATGAGTTCTGATGGTATGAGTAGTGGCACAAATCCTGGTGGAGTGCTTAATGGTCTTACCGGTACTATGACGAATGAAACAGATAGTTCAGATTCTTCATCTCAGAATACTGGTTCAAATAGTGCTAACAGCACAGACGGTAATAGTACAAACAGTTCACAAGGTATGGGTGGCCCAGGCGGTGGCTTACTTGGGGGTAATGGCGCATCAACTAATAGCGAAGTTGTTGCTATACTGCAGCAGAATGCAGATAAATATAGGTGGGTAGCAGCGACAACTGGTTCCCAAAATGCAGCATCATATCAGCTTGCAAGCCAACAGGCAGTTATGGCAATTGGCGGCTTTAACGGCACTGATCCTGCGCCAACACTAGAACAGTTCAAGGCTTATGTGGAAGCTGGATACATTCACTATTATATTGCAAGTGGCAATGGCATGATGGGTGGTTCAAACTCTGATAGTGTTGCAAGCCAGATTCAATCGTGGGTTGAACAAAACTTTACGGCTGAAACAGTTAATGGTGTTACTGTTTACGATTTAACAAACCCAAAGTCGTAACAGAAGTAAGTAGTAGAGGATAAAGTAAATATAGTGATAGCCCCAAAAATTAGGGGCTATCACTTTTTTAGTATATGTGAAAATACTTTTGAATAAAAAATAACCTCCGAAATTCGGAGGTTATTTTATTGAATGCAATAATTTTTACAAAGCATTAATAGCAACTGCAAGACCAGACTTACGATTTGCAGCCTGATTCTTATGAATGACACCGATGCCAGCAGCCTTATCAAGCTTCTGTGCAGCAATCTTGAATGCTGCTTCAGCCTGAGCCTTATCGCCAGCTTCGATAGCTTCGCGTGTTGCGCGAATAGCAGTTTTTAAGCCTGATTTAACAGACACATTGCGCTTGTGTGCTTTCTCATTAGTGAGAATGCGCTTCTTTTGCGACTTAATATTTGCCACTGTTACTCCTAAGAGATTTCCTGTAAGGACATACAAATGAGTATATTAGCACGAAATGCAGATAAATGTAAGATTATTAGTGTAGTGAGTGTGTAATGCCTATAGCATTGCGTAAACTATTGAGATTGTATAGCTTTAAATATGTAATGTATAAAAACACTTATCAAGGAGTCGGATACGGGTATGGAACCGAAGAATAAGCCAGGATTCACCGATCAGTCTCTTATTCGCAATTTCTGTATTATTGCGCATATTGATCATGGTAAGTCAACGGTTGCTGACCGTATTCTTCAAATGTCAGGTGTGGTCTCTGAGCGTTTAATGCGCGATCGTTTTCTTGATCGTATGGATATTGAGCAAGAACGTGGTATTACTATTAAATCTCAGGCTGTTCGTGTGCCTTGGACTTTTGATGGTGTGGAATACACATTAGGCATGATCGATACTCCAGGCCACGTAGATTTCACCTACGAGGTTTCTCGAGCTCTTGCAGCATGTGAAGGTGCAGTGCTGTTAGTAGATGCAACTCAGGGCATTGAAGCGCAAACCTTGTCGAATTTGTATATGGCACTTGATCATGATTTAACTATTATTCCTGTGTTGAATAAAATTGATTTGCCAAGCGCAGAACCAGATAAACATGCTGAGGAGATTGCAGGCTTGCTTGGTTGTGACCCTAGTGATGTTTTACGCGTTTCAGGCAAAACAGGTGAGGGTGTTCAAGAACTTCTTGACCGAATAGTGTTAGAAGTTCCAGAACCTAAGGGAGAGCCTCAAGCACCTGCACGCGCGCTTATTTTTGACTCTGTTTACGATTCTTATCGTGGGATTGTTACCTATATTCGTATGGTTGATGGTGAATTGCGCTCTCGTGAAAAACTTCATATGCTCGGCATTGGAATGACACATGATCCAATTGAGATTGGTGTTATTAGCCCTGAAATGATCCCAACTAAAGCTCTTGGAGCTGGTGAAGTTGGTTATGTGATTACCGGTGCAAAAGATGTAAGCCAATCAAAAGTAGGCGATACTATCACTTCTGCGGTAAATCCTGCAATCGAACCATTGCCAGGGTATAAGGATCCTCAGCCAATGGTGTATGCTGGCTTATTCCCAATCGATAACGCGCAGTATCCGGATTTACGCGAAGCGTTGGATAAGCTGAAATTGAACGATGCGGCTCTTATTTACGAGCCTGAAACTTCGGTTGCGTTAGGCTTTGGCTTTAGGTGTGGTTTCTTAGGATTACTGCATTTGGAAATTATTTCAGAGCGCTTAAGTCGTGAATTTGGCTTGGATCTTATTTCCACAGCTCCGAACGTGCCATACGAGGTCACCGCTGAAGACGGTAGCGTACATCATGTAACGAATCCGAGCGAGTTTCCTGAGGGCAAGATTAAAAGTATTGTCGAGCCAATGGTTACGGCTGATATTATTACGCCAAAAGAATTTATTGGCCCTGTAATGGACTTATGCCAAGATCATCGTGGCGAAATGGGAACAATCGAATATTTAAGCTCTGATCGTGTTGAAATGCACTATCGTATTCCATTAGCTGAAATCGTTTTTAACTTCTTTGACCAATTAAAGAGTAGAACTAAGGGTTATGCTTCCTTAAACTATCAAGAAGATGGCGAACAGTCCGCTGATTTGGTGAAAGTTGATATTCTAATTCAAGGTGACAAAGTTGATGCGTTTAGCGCAATTGTTCACCGCGATAAGGCGTACAGTTATGGCGTGATGATGACGAAGAAACTTAGAGAACTTATTCCGCGCCAGCAGTTTGAAATTCCTATTCAAGCGGCTATTGGCTCTCGTATTATCGCTCGTGAAACTATTCGTGCTTTACGTAAAGACGTTCTTGCGAAATGCTATGGTGGTGATATTACTCGTAAGCGTAAGCTGCTTGAGAAGCAGAAAGCTGGTAAAAAGCGTATGAAAATGCTTGGCCATGTGGAAGTCCCTCAAGAAGCCTTCGTTGCAGCATTATCTACTGGTGAGGGTGGCACTGATCGAGATACCAAGGATAAGATTCGTGCCGCTCAAAAAAGTGAAAACTAGTGTATGACTTACGAAATTTATGTGCATGTGCCATTTTGTATGCGCCGATGCGGTTATTGCGATTTTAACACGTATACTGCGCGTGATTTAGGTGGTGGAGCCACTCGTAAAGGCTACACTTCTCAAGTGATTGCAGAACTAGAATTGGTTAAGCGTTGGCAGGAGGAGCATAACATTATTGAGCCTCCTGCAAGCTCTATTTTCTTCGGCGGTGGTACTCCGACAATTCTTTCTGCGCAAGATTTAACGGCGATTGTTGATGCTATTCGCAGCTTGTGGGGAGTGGCGGAGAACGCTGAGATAACAACCGAGGCTAATCCTGATACGGTTGATCAGCAGTATATTGAGCTTTTGGCACAATCTGGTTTTACCCGCATATCTTTTGGTATGCAGTCTGCAGTACCTCATGTGCTACAAACTTTAGATCGAACACATACGCCTGAGAATGTTGTGAGCAATGTGAAAGCTGCAAAACAAGCTGGATTGCAAGCAAGCGTTGATCTTATTTATGGTACTCCTGGTGAAAATCTGGAGGATTGGCGCACTTCAGTCGAAACAGCTTTATCGTTGAATGTGAATCATGTTTCTGCTTATGCTCTTACTATTGAACCTCACACTAAAATGGGTCGCCAAATTGCCGCAGGTCTTATCCCTAACCCAGATGATGATGATCAAGCGGCGAAATATGAGTTAGCGGATGCGTATTTTACTCAAGCTGGTTTGCAATGGTATGAGGTAAGCAATTGGGCGAAGCCAGGATATGAAAGTCAACATAATCTTGGATATTGGCGTAACATTGATTGGGCTGGCGTGGGTCCTGGAGCTCATAGTCATTACATTTTGAACGATGAATTCGGTGATGTTCTCGAATTTGAGAATAACAGTGAAGCTTCTGAGTTAAACCATAAATTCGGGTTGAGAAGTTGGGATATTGTGCATCCTCGAGTTTGGTTGCAGCGCATAAAAGCAGGGGAGGTTCCTTGGGACGGTCACGAATATATTAGCGAGCATGAGAATTTAGAAGAAATAATTATGCTGGGCATTCGTCTTCGTGAGGGTTTGGATATTACGCGCTTACAAGAATATGCTCGAGTTCCTCTGAGTGCTGAACAGTTTACTCCTTTAGTTGAGGATGGTTTAGTTGAAATACGTAATAATGCGTTAGTACCAACACTGCGTGGGCGTTTGTTAAATGATACTATTATTGAACGTATTTTCTCGATGTTTCAACTGTGAAATGCCGTATTTTATATGTGCTTGCATTTATAAATATTTGTATTATTCTAATACATTGAAAATTGTTTGAGCATATTTCATTATTGTGTTTATTTTAAAATTTACTGTTTATTTGTGTTTTTAAGATAGAGATGTTTCTCAGAATGTAATATAACATATTATTTTTTGTC
>JAUMUB010000099.1 GCA_030530905.1 Bifidobacteriaceae bacterium
TTAAAGAACGACCTTGACGCTCAATCCAGCCTCGATTATCAAAATCCATAAGCGCCTTATTAACCGTCTCTCGAGAAGACCCAACCAATTGAGCTATCTCCTCTTGAGTTAAATCGTGACGTACTAATATACCCTTTTGCTGAGGAACACCGAAGCGCGATGCTAAATTCATAAGTGTTTTTGAAAGTCTTGCTGGAACATCCATAAACACTAAATCCGAAAGGTGCTCATTATTAGCACGCATACGATTTGCTAAAACCTGCAACATGTCAATTGCCACACGTGGATATGCGTCAAGCCATGCAAATAAAGCGTCATGGTTCACCCAAACCACTTGCGTATCATTTTCCATTGCCACCGCAGATGCAGTACGAGGACCACCATTAGGATCGAATACAGGAATTTCACCTAAAAGCTCGCCGTGAGTATGAATACTTAATAGCTGCACACGCTGATCATCTGTTTCGTGAATTAGTTTAACGCGTCCAGTTTCTATAACATAAATACGCTGATCAGTATCGCCTTCAGTAAAGATATACTCACCTTTTTGATACACGTCTTTGTGTAAATAAGGCATGAGTTCAGCCGCCTGTTTTAAAGGCACCTGCTTAAATAAAGGCGTTCGTAAGAGAATATTTCTGTTATATTCATTCTCTTCTACAGACATTACACAATACCTCTTATCAATTCGCAAATTAATCTATGCGGCAATGCCAACACAAACTATTTTACTCACCCACATAGAATATTTTACGCATTGAACTAAAAACTATATAAATGAAAGTATTTCGTCACCAACTTCTTGTGTTGCGCACTGATCATTACCGTGCAATTCAATATGACGCTCTACAGCCTTTTCTATACGATCAGCCTGATCATCAAAACCAAAATTCCGCAATAACATTCCAGCAGATAAAATAGCTGCACTAGGATTTGCAAGTCCTTTACCTGCAATATCAGGAGCAGATCCATGAATCGGCTCAAACATAGAAGGATACTCGCCGCTGGCATTAATACAACCAGAAGCAGCATAACCAATACCACCAACCGTAGCTCCAGCTTCATCAGTGAGAATATCACCAAATAGGTTGTCGGTTACTACAACGTCAAATCGCTGAGGATCGGTAATAACATAAATTGTTGCTGCGTCAACATGCATATAATCATGAGTGACTTCTGGATATTCTTGCGCTACCTTATTGACAATGCGCTGCCACATATCACCCGCGTTAACCAAAACATTTTTCTTATGCACTAACGTTACATGCTTACGGCGCTTCATAGCTAAATCAAAAGCATAACGTACCACGCGTTCAGCACCATAAGCTGTGTTAATAGAAACTTCAGTTGCAACCTCGTTTGGAGTATTCTTGCGCACAGCACCGCCTGCACCGCAATACAAACCTTCTGTTCCTTCTCGCACCACAACATAATCAATTTCGTCAGCATTACTCAATGGCGAAGTAACACCTTTATACAATTTAATTGGACGTAAATTAACATACTGATCTAAATCAAAACGTAAACGCAGTAATAATCCTCTTTCAAGAACACCTGCTTGTACACGAGGATCTCCAATTGCTCCTAGCAGAATAGCATCATACGTTTTTAATTCCGCAAGTATTTCATCGTTAATAATGGTGCCATCGTTCAAATATCGTTCAGCACCCAAATCGTATTGTTTAAAAGTAAAATCCACTTGATCTTGCACAGCTTTTTCTATAGCTGCTTGAGCAAATGGAGTAACTTCTTTACCAATGCCATCGCCTGGTATTACTGCAATACGATATGTTTTATTAGTCATATTTATGAGCCTACATTGAAGAAGTAGTGTCCACAATTCATATCCATTTTTTGGACATTAAATTTTGAAACTCTAATAAAAAAACTTATAAAAACGTGTGCAATAAAGCCAATCTTTGAGATTATTCAGTAATTCCCATAACTGACAAGCACCATGCGTTTTCTAAAGAAACCTCTTCCCACTGCTTGTAACGACCAGATACACCGCCATGCCCAGCCTCGACCTCAATCTTCGCAAACGCATCTACCCCAGCACTTTGCAAACGAGCTAGCCATTTTAAAGGCTCAACATACAATACTCGCGTATCATTCATAGAAGTTGTAATAAAAATCTGAGGAAAATTCTGCACACGATGATGCTTATCAGGAGCATTCTCATATGGTGAATAGCTCTTCATATACTCATACACTTCGTGATTATGTAAAGGATCTCCCCACTCTTCCCACTCAGTAACAGTAAGCGGTAATGTTGGATCCAAAATTGAAGTAAGTGCATCAACAAACGGCACATCAGCTTCAATACCTGCAAAACATTCAGGAGCCATATTCGCAACAGCACCCATAAGCAAACCGCCAGCAGAACCACCGTTGGCAACTGTTCTTGAAGCATCAGCAAAACCAAGATTCTGAACAGAACGCACAGCATCAATAAAATCTTCAAAACTGTGTTTCTTGTGCAAACGCCGTCCTTGCTCATACCATGCGCGGCCTAATTCACCGCCCCCACGAATATGAGGAAGCACATATAATACACCACGATCAAGCATGCTAAGACGTGCAACCGAAAAACTCGGATTTGAGCTAATTTCATACGCACCATAACCGATAGCAAATGTTGGTGCTGGAGTTTGTAACGCTGATTTTTTCCAAACCAAAGAAACCGGAACAGCAGTATTATCACGCGCTTGAATCCAAATCATACGCTCCGCATAATCTTCAGCCTTAAAATCGCCAAGAATAACAGACTGTCTCAAAATCACATCTTCACGTGTGTCCACACGAACTTCGTGGAGCTGAGATGGTTGCGTAAAACTAGTGCAACCATATCTAAATGATGGAGCATCATAACTCGGATTTGAAGTTGCGCCGATTGAATACACGTGACTACCTGGAGTGAGTTCGAATTTCTCAATATGCTTATCATTTAAAGCAGATAAAACTTCTATATTTGCTTGTTCAACATGCAACTGAGTATCACTATTACTATCAGGATTAATCTCAATAAAATCCCAAGGCTTATCAGCCAAGAAATCTTCTAACGCATCCTGTTTACGCATGTATGCTAAATGAGTTAAACCATTAGAACGATAGCTTAACAACACAAAATGCTGATATAAGGACAACCCATCAACACTTAAACCACGCGAACCTTGTAAAATTTTCGGATTCGTATCATCGAAAAATTGATCGCTAATAACATGTGAATCTTCACTATGCGATGCAATCCAAGCTTCACAGCCATATGGAGAACCTTGCGCAATTCGCGTAGCATGGCGTAATTGTTCGAGAGTAAACGGCGGTTTACACTTACGCAAATCCAAAATGTCAATTTCAAAATTAGGATTAAACGCGTTATGACAAATAATGGCCACCGGAATATCTGCTTCATTTTCTCGCTCAAAACAAGCAAAATTCACATCATATTCTACATCCTGCTGACGCGGAAGTATTGTAGAGAATTCACCTGTAGGATTAGCAGTATCTAGCAACAATACTTCAGAAGTGGTTTTTGAATTAGCATTAATCACATAATGTCGTTTATCAAAACTCACGTCCACGCCAATCCAGAACCTCTCATCAGGTTCTGAAAATACTTCCACATCTTCTTGACGTGTAGTGCCAACCTTATGGCGATACACAGCGCATGGCCGCCATGCCTCATCAAGAACTGTGTAAAACACCCAAGTTCCGTCTGGACTTAAAGTGGCGCTACCAATATTACGCAAACTCTCGTCTAAAATTTCAGAAGAATCAATCTTCTTCACTGTGTAATCATAACGTTCATCGCCCGTAGTATCGACACCATACAATAACACATTTCCATCTGAGGAAATATCCATACTGCCGATTTGGAAGAAATCGTACCCTTTTGCATGTTCATTCGTGTCAAATACAATTTGCTCATTTTCAAGAGAACCAGGCTCACTCTGCACATCAATACTAGGAGCTTGCCAATCTTCCTGCACTTCTACTGGAATTCTGCATTGAATACCGTATTGCTTACCCTCTTGAACTCTTGTGAAATACCAGTAACCATCCATACGAACTGGCACTGACGTGTCGGTCTCTTGCACACGTGATTTTAGCTCCGCAAATAAATTTTTCTTCAACCCCTCTACAGCACGCAAGCGATAGTCGGCATAAGTATTTTGCTGTGCAACATATTGTTGAACTTGCTCAGAATGTTTATCTTTCATCCAATCGTAAACATCGTTGAAGATGTCACCGTGAAAGACGCGAAAATGATCATGTTCCTGTGCTACTGGTGGCTGAATTTCACCAGTACTAAGATTATGATTATTATCCATTTTTGAAGATTCAATACACATAAATACTCTCAACACTTATTGTATGCATTTTCGTATTACATCATACTTTTGATATGATACAGTCCACCGGTCCATACATTTATTATTAAGCAAAAATATATTTATTTAAATTGACGCAA
>JAUMUB010000100.1:0-4219 GCA_030530905.1 Bifidobacteriaceae bacterium
TTGAAATGAGCTATGTTGATCAGGAAGATGTTATTGCAATGGCTGAAAAAGTTATTGCTGCAATCTGGAAAGCTGCAGGCCACGAGGTTTCACTCCCATTGCCACGCATTACTTGGCAGGAAGCAATGGATAAGTACGGTTCTGATAAGCCTGATTTACGTTTCGGTAACCCATTAGTTGAGCTTACTGACTACTTTAAGAACACCCCATTTAGAGTGTTCCAAGCCCCATATGTTGGCGCTGTTGTATTCAAAGGTGGTGCAGACACTCCACGCCGTCAGTTTGATGCATGGCAGGACTGGGCTAAGCAGCGTGGTGCTAAGGGCTTAGCATATGTTGTTTTCGCAGAAGATGGCGAGCTTAAAGGCCCTGTTGCTAAGAATTTGTCTGAAGAAGAACGCAATGGTTTAATGCAGGCATTGGGTGCTGAGAAAGGTGATGCAGTGTTCTTTGCTGCGGGATCTCGCGAATCATCTCAGTTGCTTTTGGGTGCTGTTCGTGTGGAACTTGCACGCCGTGAAGGCTTGTTACACCCAGATGATTTCGCATTTACATGGGTTGTTGACTTCCCATTGTTCAAGCGTACTGATGATCCTGATGATGACGATGTTGCAGTTGGCCATTCTAAGTGGACTTCTATGCATCATCCATTTACTATGCCATCTGCAGACTGGATTGATAACTTCGACAAAGATCCGGAACATGCTATGAGTGACTCTTATGACATTGTTTGCAACGGTATGGAAATGGGCGGTGGATCTGTTCGTATCCATCGTGACGATATTCAAGATCGCGTACTTAATGTATTAGGTATTGATGAGGCTGAAGCACAAGAGAAATTTGGTTTCTTACTTGAAGCATTTAAGTACGGAGCTCCACCACATGCAGGCATTGCTTTAGGCTGGGATCGTACTGTTGCAATTCTAGCAGGTGCAGAGTCTATTCGCGACGTTATCGCATTCCCTAAGGCCGGTGGTGGCCGTGATCCTCTTACAGGCGCTCCTGCTCCTATTTCTGATGCTCAGCGTGCAGAAACAGGCGTGGATTATGACCCAGAAGAAGATGAGTAGTCGATATACCGTATTGAATACTTTATAAAGTATATTGTGAAAAGAAGTCTTGTATTACAAGACTTCTTTTTTGCATGAACTATTTTTGTGACAAATATCATATGTTTTTTCGTTACAATTACATAAAATAAGAAGCATTTTTCATATATGCTTTGTAACATATTTTTTAACAAATGTAAGTATAGATATACAAAAGTTCTGAAGTTTATAAATGCTGAAATTTCAGTGATTATTGCAGGTCATATTTTTGATAATGCTTTTTATGCTTAAGAGTTTTAATGCGTTATTTTCAAGTAGATAATATGCCTTATGTTACAGCAATGTTTCAGCTCGACATAAGAGCGGTTATACTATGTCACTATGGCAGAAAATAGTAATAAGAAGATGAATGTGAGTGAGCATCCATTAGTTGAACTTACTCACGTAGAGAAACATTTTGGTTCTTTACACGTATTAAAAGATATTAATTTACAAGTTAACAAGGGTGAGGTACTTGTTGTAGTAGGTCCTTCTGGATCAGGTAAGTCTACAATGTGCCGAACTATCAACCGTTTGGAAACCATTGATTCAGGTACTATTCGTATTAATGGAAAGAATTTACCAGAAGAGGGTAAAGGTCTTGCATTATTACGTGCAGAAGTTGGTATGGTATTCCAGTCATTTAACTTGTTTGCAAACAAAACAATTCTTGAAAATGTGACCTTAGCTCCAATGAAAGTACGTCATATGAGCCAGCAGGACGCTGAACGTCAGGCAATGGATTTACTTTCCCGAGTTGGTGTTGCATCACAGGCAAATAAGATGCCGTCACAGCTTTCAGGTGGTCAGCAGCAGCGCGTAGCTATTGCGCGTGCGCTTGCAATGCAACCACAGGTTATGCTGTTTGATGAGCCTACATCAGCGCTTGATCCTGAAATGGTGAATGAGGTTCTTGATGTTATGGTTGAGCTTGCTCAAGAGGGTATGACCATGATTTGTGTTACCCACGAGATGGGATTCGCTCGCAAGGCGGCTGATCGTATCGTGTTTATGGCTGATGGTCAAATTCTTGAACAAGATACTCCAGATGAGTTCTTTGAGAATCCTAAGACAGATCGTGCAAAGGACTTCCTTTCAAAAATTCTTACTCACTAGTTGAAGACAGAGGAAAAGATTAGATTTATGATGCGTGGATTAACAGTTGCCATGCGCCGTAGTTGGAAGAAAATTCTTGCGGGACTATGCGCCTTTGCTTGTGTTTTTTCTTTAGCAGCATGTGGTGATTTAGAAGATGGCAAAATTCGCATTGGCATCAAGTTTGACCAGCCTGGTTTAGGTTTTAAGAAAAATGGTACCTATGTGGGCTTTGATGTTGATGTTGCGAAATATATTGCAAAAAAATTAGGGTATAGCGAAGATCAGATTGTCTGGAAGGAAGCGCCTTCAAAGCAGCGTGAAACAATGTTGCAAAACGGTGATGTTGACATGATTTTAGCAACGTACTCTATTACTGATGCGCGTAAAAAGGTTGTTTCATTTGCGGGACCTTATTTTGTGGCAGGTCAGGATTTGCTAGTTCGAAAAGATGATACTTCAATTACAGGTCCAACTGATTTGGACGGTAAGCGTTTATGCTCTGTAACAGGTTCTACTTCTGCAACAGTTATTAAGCAAAAGTATGCAAATGAAGTGCAGCTTATGGAACAGCCTGGTTATGCTGAATGTGCTACAGCATTATTCTCAGGAATTGTCGATGCAGTTACAACGGATGATATTATTCTGGCTGGTTTAGCTGCTGCAAGCCGCGGACGTTTAAGAGTGGTTGGTAAGCCATTTACGCAAGAGTATTACGGTGTAGGTATTAAAAAAGGTGATACAAAGCTTGCTGCACAGATTAATAATGCTATTGCAGAAATGATTCAAGACGGATCATGGAAGCGCGCAATTGATGATAATACAAAGGGTACTGGTTATACTCCAAACGCCGAGTATAATCCACCAACACCAACGGAAGGAGAGTGATTATGGACTTTATGAGTTTGTTCAGTGAATATAATATTCCTGGAGCGTTTTTAGTAAATATTGAAATCACCGTATGGTCTGCATTATTCTCTTTTATTATTGGTGTTGTACTGGTGATGATGCGTATTTCTCCAATTAGCTCTTTGCAAACAATAGCTAAATGCTATGTGGAGTTATTTAAGAACATGCCATTAACCATTATTATGGTGTTCATGGTTTTGGGTGCATACGCACAGTTGAAGCTTAGTTTTTCCGATAATTTCGATATGAACTTCTTCTGGCTTGCAATTACTGGCTTATCTTTGTATACGGCTGCGTTTGTGTGTGAGTCTTTACGATCAGGCATTAATACTGTTCCACTAGGGCAAGCTGAAGCAGCTCGTGCTTTAGGCTTAGACTTCTGGCAGTCTGCTAGTGAGATCATTTTGCCACAGGCTCTTCGTGGTTCTGTTGCACCTTTGGGTAATACGTTAATCGCGTTATTGAAGAATTCTACTGTTGCGGCAGCAGCATCAGTTGCTACTGAAACCTCATCATTGATGAGTGAAATGATTGAGTATCATGCTGATTTGATTATTCCAATATTCTTAATTTTTGCGTTTGGTTACGTAATTTTGATTATTCCAATTGGTATGATTACGACCTATTTGTCCAATAAGCTTGCGGTGCGGAGGTGATTTACGATGGCTAATGTTGTTGAGGAAAGTTCAGTCTTATTCGACCAGCCAGGCCCTAAGGCTAAGCGTATAATCCGTATCGGAAATTGGATTGCTGGTATTCTATTCGCGCTAATATTGTTAGCGATTTTGTTGCGCTTGCAAAATCCACCTGATGGAGAGAATCAGCTCAGTGCCGAATTGTGGTCGCCTGCTATAAATTATGAAGCATGGTCTGATTTCTATCTGCCTGGATTGTGGATGACCTTGCGAGCAACCATTCTTGCAGTAGTTGGTGCTGTAGTATTTGGACTTATATTCGGTATTGGTCGTTTATTGCCAAATATTCTAGTTCGTGCAGTTTCAGGTGTTATTGTTGAGTTTTGTCGTGCAGTTCCAGTGTTGATGTTTATGATCTTCTTCTGGCGATTCTTTGCATTCTTACAGCTTGACGGAAGTGCGTACTGGGCAGTTGTTGTGTCTTTGATTCTG
>JAUMUB010000100.1:4229-4468 GCA_030530905.1 Bifidobacteriaceae bacterium
TAACGGCTCAGTTGTCGCAGAACTTGTTCGTTCTGGTGTTGGTAATCTTCCTGGTGGTCAGCGTGAAGCAAGTCTTGCACTTGGTTTAACTACCACACAATCATTAATTGAGGTGGAAGTTCCACAGGCAATTTATGCTATGCTTCCTGCTGCAGTAACTCAGCTTGTTGTGGTATTAAAAGATACTGCATTAGGTTCGATTCTTATGTATACAGATTTGTTGCAGGAAAGTCGTCGTT
>JAUMUB010000101.1 GCA_030530905.1 Bifidobacteriaceae bacterium
CAAATTCCTTTAATGTTGTCATAAACCTAGACAAAATACTTATGAAGATAATCGTTAATATAGCACAAACAACACCAACAAGCATTGCTATTATTCCAGCACTTTTATATAAAAACACGGTTGAACTGAGGAATACTAAGCCATAAATACTACCAGGACTTGTTAAAGATGAACATAAAAAGCCTAAATACAATACAGGTATCTTTACATCAAACAGCACGAATTGTTTTACCGTGAAAAAATTTGCTCTAGATGCTGAAACAAGTAAATTCATACTTGCACTGTAAAACGTGTACATAAATCCAGCAATTACAAGAAAACTATTCGCGTCCGACACAGTGGTTGTATACATATTAAACACTGTTATAGCGCCGATAATTATTGCTGAACCTACGACAACGCTGAGAATACGTTCATAACGCTTCTCAGTATTTGTTGCAATACTCCAACGCATACGAATAAGAGTTGTTATAAATTTCATCTTCTCACCACCCGAATCACCACTCGTAACAACAATTACGCAGTCGGAGTATCTTCTACTGCTGTCATATCGCTTTTCAACCATGAAATATGGTCATGACGGTGGCCACCAATAATTTCGATAAATCGGTCTTCAAGTTCTTTACCTTGTGCCACTTCTTCTAACGTGCCTGCAGCACCAATTTGACCATGATTAATAATTGCCACATGTGAGCACATTTTTTTCGACCATCATCATAACATGCGATGAAATTATCACCGTACCACCATTTTGCACGTAATCGTTCAAAACTCCACGAATATTAGCGCTTGAAGCAGGATCAACCGATTCAAACGGCTCATCTAAGATCACCAATTTTGGTGAATGTATTAGTGCAGTCGCAAGGCAAACCTTTTTCGTCATACCAGAGGAATAGCTTTTCACTAACGTGTTCTTTTCCTCAGTTAAGCCCATAACCTGCAGTAAATCATGCGCACGTTCAGTAGCCTCACCTCTACTTAATCCACGAAGCATACCTGTATAAACTAATAATTGTAGTCCAGTAAGCGAAGTGAAAACCTGATCACTTTCAGGTAACACACCAATTTCATCTTTTATAGCATTAATATCTGCCCACGCATTTTTCCCAAATACGCTAATCGTACCTGAATCTGGCTTGAGTAACCCAGAAATCATATGCAACGTTGTAGTTTTGCCAGCGCCGTTCGGACCAACAATACCGTAAAATGAACCTGCTGGAATTTCAAGTGAAATATTCTGCACAGCCTGCTTCGACGCAAAGCTCTTTGATAAGTTCTCTAAAGTCACCGCATTTACACTACTCATGACATTAAAGTATACCAGCGCATTTGTTACGAATATAAAAACAATTAGGCTTTTTCATATTCAACGAATGCGAGTTGCACTACAGTTATAGACATTAGCGTAACTTGTGCATATACATCAATGCGCTTAGTAGATCACATCTATCAAGCGCATTATTTCAGTTTTGAGTAAGTTTTTTATTATAAAAACAACCCATATTAAGAGTAAAAACTATAATAACAGTAAAAGTTAATATTTATAACTGATATGAGTTTATTTACCTTTATGCTCGATTGGCTTCCAATCAGACTTCGCAAAAATTGCTTGGAATGAAATTGGAATATAGCTAATCATATAAATTGGGAAACTTAAAACATAGGCAACAAGTTCCTTATTTGATGCACCAATATTCTTACGCTCTACCAGCACTGTTAACGCAGCCAAGAACATCATACCTAATAATGTTAGAACTATGCCGTATAAGCCCCCTACAATAAAGTTGATTTGTGACGACCATGACACAAATCCGCATAGTGCAAAAATAAAGCCTAGAATAATACGAATTAAACCAACAAAAGCAAATGGGAATAGTAGTAAAGTAAAATCTAAGGCAGAAAAATCTCGTTCTCGAACAGCACGCTGCATTAATGCAGGGCCATAATAGCGGAAAACTTGTAAGAATCCTTTACTCCAACGGATACGCTGACGCCAACTCTGTTTGAACGTTACCGGCTGTTCATCATACAGAATTGCCGCACCACAGTATCCAACGCGATCGCCATGCAAAATTGAATCCATGGTGAACTCTAAATCTTCGGTAAGCAGATGGAATTTCCAACCGTTATTACGTTCCATAATGTCACGCGAAAACATGAAACCTGTACCACCAACATGGCAACTTGATCCAAAAAACATGCGTGAATTATTCAAAAATCGTGATTCTCGAATGAACCATAACGCTGAACCTGAAGACACCCAATTATCAGAAGTATTCACAGAATTGCGGTAACTGGTGAGAATTTTGTAGCCGTTATGAAAACCTTTGTTCATTTCAGCAAAATAGTTTTTGTCTAAACGGTTATCCGCATCAAACACAAAATAAGCATCATAGGTTTTATCGTATCCATGAGTATTCATGTAATCCAGAAGATACGATAGCGCGTATCCTTTGCCTATGAGTTCTTTATTAAAGCGCTCAACAACATGTACTCCAAGCTCTTTAACAACTTGAGCAGTATTATCTGTACAATTATCTGCAACCAGCCAAATATCAACTAAATCATACGGATATGTTTGATTTTGAATATCGTGAATAAGATTACTGATAACATTTTCCTCATTTCGAGCAGAAATAAGAACCGCATATCGCTTATCCATTGGAGCAGCTGGAAATGTTACCTGTTTTATAAACAATGATGCAACAATACATGCGCCTTGATATATGGTGCCAATAACACCGATAATAAGTGTGAGAATCTCAAGAAGCTTTAGTAAAACCATTTATTCCCATGCTTTCCTCGGATTACCAGATTGTATTGAATTATTCTGATTATGTGAACCATCTTCGTTTAAATTCTCATTGGAAGCTAATTCTAAATCTGAGCTAATTATGCCTTTGGGAATTGCCACAGTCTCATTCTCATTCCCATATTGACCGTCAATCATATCTCCAAAAGCCTCTTTTTTCAAGAGTTCTATATTATCATTATGCTTCTTAGATTGAACAGTTCTAGGCATAATTTTACGCATTGTTTCATTAATCGCGTCTGCACCTTTTACTACCGCCGACGTAGCTTTTGGTTTAGGATCTTCCATTAAAGGTGAGTCAACAAGCTCATAGCTTCTCGTGTACACTTTGAGTATAACTTGAATACTTGCAGTAATTGGCAAAGCCAAGAAAGCCCCTAATGCTCCAAAAATAGCACCGAATAGGAGTACAGATATGAAAGCAACCGCTGGATTCAAATCCATAGTTTGCTCAGAAATCTTTGGGCTTAAAATCATATTTTCTATTTGCTGATAAATAATAATATAAACCAGTACAGCAACTGCTCCGCTAATACCATTTGATCCCCATGCGAAAAGAATCGGCAAAGCACCACCTAAATACGTACCAATAGTTGGGATAAATTGCGATACGATACCGCAGAATAATGATAGCGGTAACCAATATGGCACGTGAATTACGGTTAAAAATATTGCTAAGAAGAAGGCATTTAGTGCTGCCAAAATAGTTCGTGAGAATAAGAATCCAGAAATCTGATCCTGTACCACTGTCCACGTAAACAAGAAGCGTTTCTGCGCCATCGGAGCTAGCCATTGGCATATACTACGACGCATTTTAGGACCTGCAGCACTCATATAAAAAGTAACCGTAAGAACTGTAAGCAAATCTAATATCATACCAAAGAAGCCCATAGTGGTGTTATATGCCTGTCCCGCAAAATCGGTGATCCACGATGTTTGAATATTATTAGCAATCTGTACGCCTAAATCCTCAAGATTTGGCATATGTGCCTTAAAATGATCCAATGCGAATTCGCTTAATTGCGCATAAATACTTGGCAATCCATTAACCATAGAAATCACTTGTTGTACGAACAAATTACCGAATAGCAGCATAAGAATCGTACACACAAGAATTAAACCGATTAAGCTCGCTCCAGAAGCTAATCCACGCTTCCACCCATGCTTAACAAGGAAAATTACAACCGGTTCTATTGCGAGCGCAATAAATATAGACACAACAACGTCTACGGTGATGAATGAGATTTTTTCCCAAGAATCCCAGACAAATATTGCTATGAATACGGCAATTACTACATATAAAATGCCACGCCCCCACCATTCTGGAGGGCGTCTTTTGTCACCTTTCGCTGGAAATACTTGTGCGAAATCTATTCTTTTTTCTGGTTGCTTATCCATAAGTTCTATTGTAATCTTGGGAAAAACTTTTTTCTCGGACTGTGTTCTTGTCTTTCGTATTTTTCTTCGTTTTACTTATTTTATTTTCTAATACGTCATTCAGATATGCCATACTAGTTTCAAAGGTAAATTTGAATTGTATTAAGATTATGGCAAAAATTTCTATTATTATTCCAACTTGGAATGAGTC
>JAUMUB010000102.1 GCA_030530905.1 Bifidobacteriaceae bacterium
CAATACGTATCCAAATATTATTCGTATTAAAATACTTATGACGATGAATATTCTGAGCTTTACGAGAATCCTCAGAATGCACTTGCGTCATTTCACGAAGAATAAGACGACCGGTCTTCTTATCACAAACAATATGACCGCCCTTGCGATCAGCCTGAGTGCGAACAGCAACTTCAATCATCATTGAAGCACCAGTATTTTCAAAATACTGTGCAAGAGTTCGAGAAGGACGCGCTCCAAGATTGTCAGCATTTGAAATAAATAAATACTCAATACCTTTTTGCTGCAACGTATCTAAAACACCCGACTCCCACAGTGAAATAAACAAATCACCATGCCCGGGAGGACACCATTCCATATCAGGGTTAGAAGAAAACTCAGCTGGTTTGCCAGTCTCTTCCACGATTTTTGGGATTTGATGTTGTAACACTTCTACAGGAATATCTTCTTGAACAAACTTGCGATATGATGACAACACTTTGCGAGTATCTTCAGAAGTTCTAAAAGAATTCATGAAAATTAGAGGCAAATCAACATGTAAACGGTTTCGAGCAGTTAAAACCTGACCAATAATAATATCAAGAAAACGCATTTTCTTAGCTTTATGACGTCGAACCATCAGCAAGGATTTAGCCTTAGCTAAACCCATTGAAGTACCTAAACCGCCATTGAGCTTAATAAAAGCTGTTTTCGCAAAAGCATGAACAGCTTTATCATGATCGATTGTTTCATAAATCTCATGAAAGCATGGAACATTTGTTAATGGATCAACATCATCTTCACGAATCCAACCAGTGGCCTCGCTACTATTCCAAACATCATAAGAACATTTAAACTGTTGAATAGCAGCTTCGCTTAAGCCATTCTCACGCATTTTTTGTGCGGAATGCTCAAATACACTATCCAATGTCAAACCTCTCATTAGTAAAATACGCCATAAAGCGCAAATTAACAGCAATTAAAGATATCATATAATTGATTATTCAGCCAATTACTTTCAAAAAGCATAAATCTAATATGATAGTATTTGCTGTAAATTCCCTATCGTACAAGTAAAAGAATCTGCTATTTCTTCTTAGTTTTTTCTCGAATTTTCACAGAAATCTGAATTGGTGAACCTTCAAAACCAAACTCTTCGCGCAAACTACGCTCTAAATATCGCCTATAACCATGCTCTAAAAAGCCGGTTGCAAAAATAACAAAACGAGGTGGTCTTGTAGAAGCTTGCGTAGCAAATAAAATCCTAGGCTGCTTTCCACCACGCAAAGGATGCGGATGGGAAGCCTGAATTTTACCAAGGAAGGAGTTAAGCTTGCCTGTTGGAATACGCTTATCCCAAGATTCTAATGCGGTATTCATCGCACGTGTTAAACGGTTCGTATGCCATCCTGTTTTAGCAGACAAGTTCACGCGCTGAGCCCATGTCACACGATCAAATTCGGTTTTCCAAAGTCTCTCTACACGTTGACGATCGAAATCGTCCATTAAATCCCACTTGTTAAACACAAGAACGATAGCTCGACCTGCATCAACTGCTTGGCTCATAACTTTCAAATCCTGATCTGATATTGGCACAGAAGCGTCAAATAAGACCAAAGCCAACTCAGAACGTTCAATAGCAGCTTGAGTTCGTAATGAAGAATAATATTCTGCACCAGAAAGTTTATGTAATCGGCGTTTAATACCAGCAGTATCAATAAAAAGCCAATCATCACCGTCAATATGTAAAATCTCATCAACAGGATCACGAGTAGTTCCTGCTAAATCATTTACAACAGAGCGTTCTTCGTGTGCAAGCTGATTCAATAATGAAGATTTACCTACGTTTGGACGACCAATCAAAGCTATTTTGCGCAAATGAGTTGGAGTTAAGAAACCGGAAGTTTTCTCAGCTTTTTTCAAACTCTCAATAGCACGATCGAGCAGGTCACCTACGCCTCTGCCATGCATAGCAGAAATGCCACACGGTTCACCAAGGCCAAGTTTCCAAAACTCAGCAGTCATATACTCTGTAGCAGCATTATCAACCTTGTTTACAGCAACTGTAACAGGCTTACCACTTGAACGGAGTAATGAGACCATACGCTCATCAGAAGCAGTAAGACCTACCTGACCATCGACAACAAACACCACTGCATCTGCTAAGTTAATAGCCACTTGAGCCTGATCAGCAATAGCGGATTCAATGCCCTCAACATCTGCTTCCCAGCCGCCAGTATCGACCAGCTTGAAATCAACACCAGACCACTGCGCATCGTAGCTCACGCGATCACGAGTGACACCAGGAGTATCTTCAACCACAGCAGCACGACGACCAAGAATACGGTTAACTAATGTTGATTTTCCAACATTAGGACGTCCAACAACAGCTAACACGCCAACAGGCTTAGCGTAATTGTCATCTTGAAAATCTCGTTGAGAACGTGACAACATTGCACGATCATCATCGTCTAAATCATATCCTTGAAGATTTGCAACATATTGCTCGTACATATCTTCTTCAACATGATCATCAATAATGTTCACAAGCTCATCGAAAGTCTGCTCAAAATCCATATCGGAGTTATCAACAGTAATCACGCCTTCGCTTGCGCTGGTAAAACTCGTCACCTTTGAATCTGCTGCATCACGTGCTGACACATTATCATCATCTTTCTTATCAGTAGATGATTTTACTGCATTCTGATTATTTCTGCGTGCTTGACGAACCTCTTCACGCGCAGTAAGCAAAATACGCACCTGAGCGTCAGGAGCAACCACAGTAGTAATATCACGGCCTTCAACAACAATGCCTGCGCCTTCAGCATAAGAATCTTCATCCTCTTCTTGCGCAATATAGGCTCGTTGCGCTGCAATCAGAAGATGTCGAACAGACATAATTGAAGACACTTTTGAAACATTGCGTGAAACTTCAGTGCTATGGAGTTCTTCGCTAATATCCTTACCATCAATAGTAATATACGGTTGATCAGGGTTAACACTTATTTCAATATGATCGTCGGTAAATAGTGAAGCAACAAGCTCAGTGATTTGCTCTTCGTTAATGTCATCAGTTAAGTCAATATTATTATGCAATACCCACCATGCACATGCACGATACATTGCGCCGGTATCTAAATATGCGAAACCGTAATATTTCGCAAGAGCTTTAGAAGTTGATGATTTACCAACACCTGCTGGTCCATCAATAGCAACTACTATCACAGGCCAACCTCCTTAGACAAGGAACGCACTTCTACTTGTGAAAGCACACGATATGAACCTGGTTTTAAATCACCTAATTTAATTGGACCAATTTGTGTGCGAACCAGACGACGTACAGGATAACCGATAGATCCAAATATGCGTCGAACAATACGATTCTTACCTGAATGAAGTACTACTTTAACAATAGTGACATCGCGATGTGCATCAATAATTGCGCACTTATCAAGTTTAATCCAACCGTCATCAAGTTGCACGCCTGTACGAACAAGACGCTTGCAAACAGAGCCGCTTAATTTACCCTGCAATGTGGCAATATACGTTTTCTCAACCTCGTACTTTGGATGCATCACATGTTGACTTAACTCACCATCATTAGTCATTAAAATAAGACCTTCAGAATCGTAGTCAAGACGACCCATATGAAAAATGCGATCGTATGTGTCTCCTACAATATCTCGCAATGTGTAACGACCTTTTGGATCGTCCATCGTGCTTAAAACTTTTTTCGGCTTATTAAGTGCTAAAGTAACCAGATTTGGATTAAGTTTAATTTTTGACCCATCAACTCGAATAATCTGAGTGTCAGGATCAACGCGAACTCCTAATTGCGTTACTAATTCTCCGTCTACTTCAACACGACCGTCCGCGATGATTTCCTCACATTTACGGCGCGAGCCAAATCCTGCTTGAGCTAAAAGCTTTTGTAGACGAATACCTTCATCATTATAAATATCATGCGCTTTGTGCGCGCGAGAATATGCGTTTGGCATCGTTCTCCCAACGTGGCCTTGGCAATACATAACAGTACTGCGAATGTACAAAATAATATGCGTAAAGCATTTAAAAACAACCTTTTAAGTATACATTATTTTTAAATTCAGCGCAATTGGACACCCTAGTGGTATTATGTGTAACGTTCAAAAACGATATCAGTTAAGGACTGTTATGGATAATTTGTTAACAACACCTAATCTCTCCGAGGACAATACACAAGCGAACACTAAAGCTTCCCTAGCTTTTAGAACGCTTGTTGAATTTGCTGGATCTTTCTTTATTTGTGTAGTACTTTATTTTTATTCTTCAATCGGCTCATTAGTATTTAACTATATTATTACTAACACAATTATTGGCGTTGCGTTAGTATACGGTTTAGCAACA
>JAUMUB010000103.1 GCA_030530905.1 Bifidobacteriaceae bacterium
ATACTCAACTCTGATACTTGGCGCTGATATTCGCAACTGGATACTTAGCACCATACCAGCTGACACTCCTGTAGTACAGTTCCAAAATCCTATGACACAAGCTCAACCAGTAGATCAGCCTCAACCAATGGAACAGACGCAGCCATCACCGCAGTTTCAACCAACTCCTAACGAGCCATTTGAACCTGTACAAACTGAGCAGCAGGCTCCAGAGGTAAACGCTCAGACTCCTGAGCAAACATTTAACAACTTTGAACAGACTCAACAGCCAACCTCTGAAGAAGAAACACAAACTCCTGAACAGGCATTCGACAACTTTGAACAGGCTGAGCTTCCTAATTTCCAAGAAGAAATACAGGAACCAGAACAACAAGCATCAAACAATGCTGAGCCAACATTTAGCGAACAATTCAACACCATACAAACCGAACAGGCTACTGAATACGTTGAAAACCTAGAGGATAATCAATTCTCTCATACTACATCCAATTTCAACACCGAACAGACAAATGCAACACCTGGTTTTGATGCAGCGCAAGCTTTTAACGATTTCACTAACGCAACACCTGCATTTGACACAACACAATTCACACCAACCAACTTACCCGATGCATCACCTACTGCAACCGCTAACACTGATGAAAAGCTACCAAAATTAGCACCAATTCTTTCAATAGTTTCTGGTGTCTTAATGATATTAAGCGTAGTATTCCCATTCATCAAATACGAGGTTTCCACAATGCTTGAATCCAAATCAGGTTCTTTAGGATTCTTCTCTGAAGAAGGCGTTCTACGAGGTATGCAAGGATTACAAAGCTTTAAAACAATTGGTTTTATCGTAGTTATCGTTGCAGTTTCCATAATCGTATTAAGCCTGTTATCGTTGTTCAAACCTACGAACAAAGCAGTTGTTATACTCGGCGCATTATCTACACCAAATCTCGTTGTCACTATCGGCATATGGTATATAGCCCATTTTGGACTTAAAGAATCCTCGAATATTGGAACTCCAGCAATCGGATACTATTTCCTACTAGCATCAGCAATATTCTCGGTAATTTGCGCATTCTCAGTCTTTACTCAGATTTTCATACACTATAACTATAAAAAACAAAATAATTAACGAAAACATATGAAACATTCAATATAAACACAATGTGGGAGTTGACATGAATCAACTCCCACATTGTATAGTAATGCAATACTACACTACTGCTGTTCAGCACCCCCATTGTATTGCAGTAGCAACAAATACTTATGCGCTACCACATTAAGCACAAATTATGTTGTAAAACATACTGTATTTTCAAGTATACAATATGGATATAAACAATCGAATTACCTAGTAGAATATACCGCAAGCAATTTCTTCACTTATTGCCGACAACTCAATAGCGTTCACGTGTTTTACAACCAGACTCCAGCACAGCAGACTTGTTGCACTTCTAAACTTTGTTCATCAAGCATAACAAAATCAGCAGCATAACCAGTCTGCAACAAACCTAGCGGATATTTCGTTCGAGCATTAGGAACATTCACCCTCATAGCCTTAGCAGGTGTTAATGTCATTGCTTCAACCGCATCCTGCAATTTCACGCCAAAGCGTACTGCATTAACTAACGCCTGATCCATGGTCAAAGTAGATCCAGCAATTGCGCCATTAGAAACTAAGCGCGCATGTCTATCCTTTACTTCAACCTCTAGCGAACCTAGCGTATACAAGCCATCATCACAGCCTGTCGCCGCCATAGAGTCAGTGATAAGCGCCATACGATGATCCATTAAAGCAAAAGCAGCACGTATTGCCGGCGCATGTACATGATACCCATCGTTAATAATCTCACAAATAATCTCAGGCGAATCGTAAGCCGCAAGTATTGGTCCAGGAGCACGATGAGAAATGCCATTCATCGCATCATACATATGTGTTAGCAAACTAGCACCCTCATCAAAAGCCTGCTTCGCCTGCTCATATGTAGAATTAGTATGACCTACCGCAGCCACAACACCATACTGCACAAGCTGCTTAATTGCCTCAATTCCACCGCTTACTTCTGGAGCAATAGTAACTTGACAAAGCGTGCCTTGAGCCGCCTCATACAGCTTTTCCACAACTTCTGGCGTGGGTGGAATAATACAATGAATATCATGCGCACCTTTTTTCTCAGGCGCAATAAATGGACCTTCTAAATGCAGTCCTAGAACGTCTTCACGCTGACTTGCCACTGCTGCCGCTTGAGCAATGTTCTTCTCCATTACATCAATTGGGTTAGTAATAAGACTAATAACTTGCCGCGTGGTGCCATGACTTAAATGACAAGCCCTCACGGTTTCAATAGCTTGAACACCTTCATCACACGAACCCTGCCAACCACCATGAGCATGAATATCAATAAACCCTGGCACAAGAAGATTATTGCGACCATTCACAACTGTCACTTCGCCGTTAAAGGCTGTAAAAGTTTGTTTCTCTTGCGTCAAATCAGGTTCAGGCTCTTCCACACCCCATGACGACAGCAACGATAACATCTCTTGATGAGAACCACCTATTGCTTTAATAGCACCATTCTCAAATGCTATCCACGCATGTTGCATTACTGTATGCGCATCAACAAGCTGCACATCATACACAACGCACCTATTTTTAGACGCGTCATCATCACTCATAACCTTATTTACGTACTGCACGTATTCTTCTTGTGTTTTCATTAGATCTGCTGCCATTCAGGCTTGTTCTCATAAGCCCATCGATAATAATCTTTATGCTGCAACTTCTGCGCCGCAGCCTCGTCTACAATAATTGTTGCGTGCGGGTGCATTTGAAGTGTTGAAGCAGGACATAGCGCACTAATTCCTCCCTAAACAGTTTGTACCACAGCATCCGCTTTGTTCTCCCCAAACGCCAATAAAAACACATGGCGTGCTTTCATAATTGTGCCAATACCTTGAGTAATGCAATGGGTAGGAACCTCGTCAATACTGTTAAAAAACCTCGCATTATCTTCTCGCGTTTGTTGTGTTAACGTCTTAATTCGCGTTCCCGAACTTAAAGATGACCCTGGTTCATTAAACCCAATATGACCGTCTGTTCCAATACCAAGTATTTGAATATCAATACCGCCGGCACATTCAATTGCTTCATCATAATCTTTCCCTGCTGTCTGAATACTTTCCATACTTCCATTAGGAACATGAACTAATTCAGGGGTTAAATTCAACACTTGCGTTACCGTGCGTTGAATAACATTATGATATGACTCTGGATGATCTTCGCTTAACCCAGCGTACTCGTCTAAAGCAAATCCTTGCACTTGTGACACATCTATGTTCTCAGCCTGTATGATTTTAGCCAACTCTCGATATGCTTGCACCGGCGTTGACCCAGTAGCTAACCCCAACACTAGATTAGGATCATTCTTCAAAGCATTAGCTACCGTTGTTGCATACAAAACGGCAGCCTGCTGTGGATCCTTCACAATAATCACTTCTGCCATAATAGACCTCGATGTCTTTTACGGATTTTTATCATGTTATTTACTTGATTTTACTATATCTTTACCTCATAACATGCTAGCATTTTACCGCGTTTACTACTTTTCTCTGTTTTAGCAAAACACTAGCATCAACATGTATTTTACCTGATTTTTAAGCGTATTTTTTCAGCAGCACTGTTTTGCGTGTATTTGTTTCTCAATCTTGATATTATATGTAAGGTTAATAATTAATTTTTTACTGAGATAGTGATTTAGAGAAGATGAACGTTGAAAATAATTTGCACGTGGAAGATGATAATTTCGACGAAATTATCTATTCCTCTGAAAGCTCTAATGCAATTAATAGTGCAATTATAGGAAAAAAGACACGTATTATCGTATCAATAATAATTCCAATTATTTTAATTCTTATCAGTGCTATCCAAATTGCAGCACTTTTCCTACCAAATATGCATATTAAAGGATATGGAGATGTAACTTACTTTTCTGCGCAGAATAGTAATACCACAATTCCAAAATATAATGATGGTTATCTTCTCATTCTCGCAAATGGCATTATTATAATTGCAAGTCTTATTGCTCTTATTGGTCGCGGGCTTATATATCGTATTCTGCCTTTATATGTTATCGTCGAAGCAATTCTTGTTTTCTTTATCTACTATAAAACCGTTTCTGAGGTATCTTTCCTAGTGTATGGTGGTTACACAATGTCTATTGGCTTAGGTATGCATCTTATTCTGGTCACAGGAATTTTATACATGATAGTTGGCATTTTTTCATTGTGTATACAAGCATTCAGCAGGTTTAAAAGAAAACAAATATAGAAAATTACACACACATAATCTCTAGTATTATTCATTAAGTGATGA
>JAUMUB010000104.1 GCA_030530905.1 Bifidobacteriaceae bacterium
ATGCTTTAAAGGCGAAATTAGATGAGTATCATGGTGTTTTGCCGTTACCAGTTATTTTTAATCATAAGACTGTAGATCCTAATGATGAGAGTTCACAAAAAGTGGTACAGTTAGAAACCGCTATGGGCTCTGCAGTGAGCTTATTTGATGATGCGATATGTGTGCAAGTTGATCGCATGCGATTCTTACCGGTGAAAACAACAAACGATTTATTTATTATGCGTTCAGATCGCTTCCATTTAACCGATTCGTACGAGATGGAAGACGGTAATTATATTTTCCCTGATATTGATTTAGATGCACGCTATTATCGCAATATTGACGATTTTAATGAACGTTTTCCGTATAATGTTCCAAGCCTAGCTGCTGCTAAGTCAGTTACAATCCGCGGGGATTGGACATTCGGTCAAAATACTGCAATGTTCGCCGATGCTGTTTTAGAAGATGAAGGCGAACCAAGTTATGTGCCAAATGGTGAATATATCGGACCACAAGGTATCGAACCGGATGGTTGGGGGTAAATTTTCAAGTTTTTTTGGAAATTAGCAGATTTATAATAAAAATACTATTATTATAGATACTGTTTGAAAGTTGTAGGAACATAATACGAACGATACGTGAGGACTAATGGCTGAAGGAAGTAACGGTAGGCGACGTTTTTCCGATAAGTGGGGAAAACATGAGTTGGATGTGCTGGCAGTTTTGTCATCAGCATTCCCTCAATGGCTTACTTCTCGTCAAATAGCACAACGTGTTAAAGCATATGCTGATTCATATGGAGAATTGGCTGATCAAGCAGCTAAAGCAGCTTTTGCGAAGCAATTTCAACGTGATCGTGCAAAATTAGCGGCAATGGGTATTGCAATTGAATCACGTCAACCTGAGTACTCATCAAAGTCTGAAGGGCAGGATTTTGCTTCATATCGTTTACAATTAGGTAATGAGCCACGTGTTCGTATGCAATTCGAGCAAGAAGATTTGTCTGTATTGGCTACAGCAAATTATTTAGCACGCTCATTATCAGTGTCTTCTCGTTCTTCTCGTCCGGTTCAGCAAGCTAATCGTACTGCGCCACGCGTTCCACAAACGCCGATTCCTGGCTTAGGTTTGGATTCTATTGCTCCTGGTTTGGGAACTCAACGTATCCCAGATACCTTACTTAAAGCAATTGACTCTCATCGTTTTGCAGCAACAATTGATGTTGATGGGGAATATATTAACGTTGCGTACACTGATTCAGACGATTTAGCAACTTTCGTGCTTGAACATCCTGGTGCAATTATTGTTTCGCCTCAAGAGGCAGCAGATGCGTATTATCGTCGTCTTAATGCAGCAAGCAATATGAAGAAGCTTGATGAGATTAAGAAAACTACTACGAAAACAGCAGAAGACGATAATGAGGAATTAAAGCTTGCTAAGAAGACTTCTTCTTTCCAGACTGGAAGCGAAGTCGATCGTCGTTTGCGCCTCATGTTATTCTTATCAGCTCATCTTGGCGAAGAGTTTTCGATTGCTGAGCTTGCTCAACGTTTCATTGGACGTCCAAAGTCTGAGGATGAATTGAGAAAGTTTATCAATATCTTAAACAAGGATATTGATACAATTACCACTGTTTCTGATGATGGTGAAATGGCTGGTAGTCAGTTCTTTGATATTGATTTCTCACTTCTTGAAGCCGAGGGCATTGTTTCAGCCACTAATTCTTTAGGTTTAGAACGTCTTGCTGGTATTTCTCAGCAATATTTAAGCATGTTGACGGCCTCAGTAAATTATTTAGCACATTCTCCTTTACTTCCTGCAGAGCAGCGTTCACAAGCATTAAGTTTGTATGAGCGTATGCAACAGCATGTTAAGCCAGGGGATACTCCTTGGTTAAGCCTTACAGGCTATGAGAATGAGCCACGTAATTTTGATATTGTTCGCCGTGCAGTATCTGAAAATAAATTGCTTTTAATGGAATACATTGATGCAGCTGGTCTTATTCATACTAAGCTTGTTGCTCCTTCAAAACTATTTGTTGAAGAAGGATTGTATTACGTTGCTGTTTGGACTGATGTTAACGATTACGCTCCAAAAGATCATAAAAAGTTTATAAATGTAGATAATACTATTAATAAGGCAACAGGCAAGCCACGTATTTGGCAAATTTTACGTGTTTCACGTATCGAAAAAGGTAAGATTATTGAGCCTACAAAACGACCTGAGCTTCCACAAGTTGCTTTAGGTGAGTTCCATGAGTGGAGTATTGAAAATGGTACACATGCTTCATTTATTACCAATAAGCGTGACTTACCATTTGTTCAAGAATTAACAAATGCTAAAGTTGAGCCATACGGCGATGGTGAAAAAGTTGATTTAACTGTCGTTTCTGATTCATGGTTTGTGGCATTCTGTATTGCTCATGCACGTAATATTGTGGCAGTTTCACCTGAAACTCTTCGCTCAATGATTATTGCGCGTGCAACACGTGAATTAAGTGTCGACAATGACGAACAGGAAGATGAAGCATAATGCCTTGGTGGGTTTGGTTAATTCTCGTAATCTTCTTATTCGCTAATATTACTTATGGTCTTATTTATGCGGCTCATCATGGAATGAAAGCTATTTCAACATTTGCTTCATTAGGTAATAGAATTGCGAAAAGTTTTGAGAAAGTTGGAGATGTTGAGAATAAAGCTGACGAGCCTATTGCGTTTACTCAACCGATAGCTGTAACTGGCGAGAAATATACACAAGCTTATGCCAAAGTTGCTGCTAGGAAAGTTCGTGCTCGTATGCGACATGAGAAGATTTGGGATTCATGGGAAGAACCTCAAGACTATCAGAATTGGGAATTTAAAAAATAAAGGATACATTTGGAGTTTTTAACACCTTCACAACGGTATACTCAATTTCGTAAGAATCAACAATTTACGCATACAGCTTGTTCTCGTTTTGAGCAAAGCCTACCTTTTACGCTTGATGATTTTCAGAAAAAAGCAGCTTTAGCTTTAGAACAAGGTAACAGTGTTTTAGTTGCTGCTCCAACAAGCGCAGGTAAAACTGTTGTAGCTGATTTTGCTATATATTTAGCTCAAGAAAAGAATGTTAAAGCTTTTTATACTGCTCCTATTAAGGCATTAAGTAATCAGAAATATCATGATCTAGTTGCACGCTATGGTGAATCCGCTGTTGGATTGCTAACTGGCGATATTTCAATTAATGCTGAAGCAAATATTATTGTTATGACAACTGAAGTGTTGCGTAACATGTTGTATGAAAATTCTCGAACGCTTTCTGGTTTGCAGTATGTTATTCTCGATGAGGTTCATTTCTTAGCTGATCCTCACCGTGGAGCTGTTTGGGAAGAGGTATTTATCCATCTTCCTAAGTCTGTGCAAGTTGTTGGACTTTCTGCAACCGTTTCTAATGTTGAGGATTTCTCACAATGGATTACATCAGTACGAGGCAATACTACTTTAGTAGTTAGTGAACATCGACCTGTTGAGCTAGAACAACATGTAATGGTGCAAACTGGCGACCATAAGGCTCCTGAATTATTTGACTTATACGCCAATGATTCAAAGCATAAGCAGAATAGTCAAGTAAATAAACAGCTTGTGCGAACACTTGAACATTTAAATCATGTTTCGTTAAAAAGGCGTGGTTTTTCGAATAAGAGTTTTAAACATCGTGGCAAGCAACATTTGCAGCGCATGAGACCTCGGCGTGCTATTCCACGTCGTTGGGCAGTAATTGATGAACTTGATTATTTGCAAATGCTACCCGGAATATTTTTTATATTCTCTCGAAATGGTTGCGATCAGGCTGTTAGCCAGTGTTTGTCTGCAGGACTTGAGCTTACTACCGAATCGGAAGCGTTGCAGATTCGTGAAACTGTGCGTGAAATGGTGCAAGGTCAGCTTTCTAAAGATGATTTAAAAGCATTGCATTTCCAACAGTTCTCGTATGCGTTAGAACTCGGGTTTGCTGCTCATCATGCTGGCATGATTGCACTATATCGCGATATTGTAGAACATCTGTTTTCTAAAGGCTTAATAAAAGTTGTTTTCGCAACTGAAACTTTAGCCTTGGGTATTAATATGCCTGCTCGTAGTGTGGTGATTGAAAAGCTTGAAAAGTTTAACGGTAGTGAGCATGTGCAGTTAACTCCAGGACAGTTTACTCAACTTATTGGTCGTGCTGGCAGGCGAGGTATTGATTCTATTGGTCACGCCGTTAT
>JAUMUB010000105.1 GCA_030530905.1 Bifidobacteriaceae bacterium
AAGCATACCAAAGAGAAACAGGCGTAAACTGCAAATATAAAGCTAATATGATTAAGCCAACAATAATTACGAATATTCCAATAAAGTATATACTTAATTGCATAGCTTTTACTCTATTAATAAAGAAATGCTTTTCATCCTTGCCCTTCATAATAACCGCAAAGATAAATGCAAGTATAAGCCACCATTCACCGCCGTGAGGAACACCATGTGCACCAAGTACGGTGTAATCCCCCACTTGGAAGAAGTTTATGAGCAAAGTTGTAATCACAACGGTTTTAATGAAGTGAATTGGGTGCGTAATAATAAACTTAAGTTGTGCACTTGGGTCAACCGCAGCGTTATACATGGCTCCCGTATTAATACTTTTAATCTGCATGTACCATAACACAAATAGTATGCAGCTTACTGCGGCGATACTACCTAAAATCTTATATGTATTCTTATTACGATAACGCTCGTTGAGCAAAGGGATTAACAGTAAAAACAATAGGAATGGAAGATACGTTAGTTTGATTAACCCCATACAGCAAGAGGTTATTGCTAGCGCAATCCAGTTGAGTTTAGAAACACTGCTCTGTGCAATAATTCTCAACAGAGCTGTGATAAAAACAAAACAAATGGAAAGTGTAACCGTGTCTGCACTTATGCACGAATTAACAATTATTGTTGTTGGAATTAAGGCAATTGCTGCAATTGCGTATTTTCCAATAGGTATTAATTTTATAGAGAAGAATATTGCGAGCGCTAGGAAAAAGACCCCAGCAAGTCTAGCAACAATAATGAGTTTCGTAACATTGTGAGTGAAGTGCTTTGCAATAAAAAATCCAATTGTTTGAGGTAAGTATACGATTGGAGAATTAATTGCAGAATTCGAAAATACGAAATCAGCAGTCCCGTTTTCACCATAATTTCCAGCAGGCTTAAGGGAATTAGAACGCCATGTAGGGAAATCATACTTTTCTCTTGTGAGCTGTAAATGACCCATATTTTCTTTAGCAGTTTGGGTTAACGAGTAATCGATTTTACCGCCGTATAAATATTGTTTTTGCTCAACTGGCTTCTTATCATAAACCTTGCTTGTTTTTCAAGTCTTTGCGGGAAAATAACACCATTTGATAATTGCTCGACACGTGCAATATGAGATGGCTCATCTGCACCTGATCCAACTGGCATAAGTACAGCTGTCGCACATGTACAAATCAGAAATAAAAACACACAGATATATTCAATACGACATAGTGATTTGAATATGCTAAGAATACGATTACTAATCTTCACTTATTTCTACTCTCATTATTGTTTATTTTTACAATACCCCCATTAAATCACGAAGAATGTAAAAATACGAATCTCTTAAATTCTTAATAGAAATTATTATACTATTGCGGTCATTTGTACAATAAAAAAGTGCTTCAAGATTACTCCTGAAGCACTTCTAATTTGCTGTTGTCTTACTTTACTTTGTTAAGCACCCAATGCTGAGTTTCTGTATCATTACCTAATTCAGCCTGAACGCTACTTCGTAAGTTAGTTGAATTATTTTCCAAATCCAAAACAATTAAATTATTTGCTGCAGAATAGAATTCATATGAGCCGTCTGACTGTTTTACTGCAATCCACTTCTGATTGTATCCATCATTAGCAGTGAATTGCTGCATAACTGCACCTCGATATGAAATGCCACCCTTGATATCAATTGCTTTACCTGACTTCATCGAAGTAAACGTGATATAACCTTTACTATCGTGTGAAATCTTCCACTGCTGATTTGTTGCATCAGATTTTGTAAAGAGTTGAATACGAGCGCGATCATTCATAGAAGCACCTTGAACATCAACATTCATTTTTGAATTGCTACGTGGAGAAATAGTATATACACCATCTTCAAGATCATTCTTATACTTATTTACGATACTGTCTGAAACATCTTGATTACTCGATACTTTCTTAACGTTCCAGAACTGACCTGCACCGCCGTTGTAAGTGTAGCTTTGTAGATTAGTACGTATTTGAGTACTTTTTCCAGGAATATCTATAACTTTGCCAGTATAAGCATTTGCAAAAGAGAATGCTCCATTTTTGGCTTTTCTCACAACCCAATGCTGCCATGTGGTGTTGTTATAAGTGTACTGCTGAATTGGAACTCGAATACCAGCCTGAGCGCCTTTTAAGTCGAATGACTTATTCGATCCAACGTTAATAATTGAGTACACACCATTTCCTACACCGCGTATAATGAACTTTTGCGCAGCAGAGTTGCTACTAGTAAATGTTCGTAGGCGAACACTGTTTTCTGCTGACATACCTGGAGTGTCAATGTACAAATTGTTACTCAAAGTGGACACAAAAGAAACAGTTGTATCTGTTGGAACATTTGCGACTGCTCCTATTGTGAACAGTTGACTTGTTTCTCCAGTTGCCGTACTTAAAACAAACGATGCACGATTACTTAAATTCGCATCATTAATTTGAATAACCCAATCACCTAATGCTGACTGAATATAATAGCCTGTACCTGAATCTCGAATATACCATTTTTGTGCTTTAGTACCGTTTGAATCGTACTGTTGCAATGCAACACCAAAGTTTGCGTTCCCTGCAGGTACATCGAGTACTTTTCCTGAATTCACATTACGAATCGTGTAAGTACCATCATAATTCTTAACCAACTCAAACTGTTGACCTTTGGTGTTATTGAATTGGAACGCCTGGATTCTTGCGCCATTATTCATACTTGCACCTTGAACATCCATGCTCATCGTATTGTTCCCTATTGCGCTGATATAGTATGAACCTTCGTCGAAATTTTCTTTAGGAAGAGAGGAGATATTCACTAATACACTTCCGAAGAAGTCTCCAGAAGGCGTGTAATTTCCAAAAGCATTAAGATCAACACGACCTGCAATTCCAGCTACTGAGCCACTGGAGGTATACTGCCATGCACGCGCATTTGTTGAGAATGCGAAACCTGGATGTGCACCGTAGCTTGCAACCCAACGCGTTTTTGTGTGAATATTCGTTGAATTTAAAGCAGAGCTTAAGTAGCTTGCGTAAGAATATACGCTTAAGTTATTGTATCCTGCTTGCTGCAATTTCACGTACCAGGAGTTAACAATACCGTCGTATACGCTAGGGCTTGTTGGTGGAGTATGTCCTGTCCAACTCCAGCGTTCCAAATCATAGAACACTGGTAGCTTCATATCAGACGGACCTAAACCTGCCTGGCGCAATAATCGAACAAGACTGTCACCTTCAGCTGCTCCGGTATTACTGTCATAAGCGTAAGAGAACAAGTACACGCCAAAAGGAATGCCTAAACGCATACATTCTGAAATATTATGCAAAGCTGTTTTATCGAAACCGTTATCCCAACCATAACCGATACGAATAATCGCACCTTCTACACCAGAATTTTTTACAGCGGCCCAATCAATATTGCCCTGCCATTCAGAAACATCAATAATGCCTTTTGCTTGCTGCGCGAATAAAGCACCACCAGATTCAAAAAATGCTTGTGAACCGTTATATGTTCCCCAATATGCACCATAATCATTATTTTGCAATGCAGCCTGTTGCACATTGTTTGCGTTTGTTTTCATATAAGGTGCAGCAACAACTTTTGCAGGGTTGCTAGTGCTTTTTGTTGATACAGCAGGCTTAGTCATAGCAGGCTGCTGAGTTGAGGATTCGTTCTTTTCTTCGTCTTTAGATGAATCGCTTGTGCTGTTATTAGAGTTTTTCTGTTCAACAGCATCTCTTACTTCTTTAACACTTACTGGAATGAACGATTCGCCATTTGTTTTTGCTAAAGGATCTGCTGGCTTTGATTGAGTACCAACTAATTTAGTATCGGTAACTTCTTTACCAGTTTCAAGATCAGTTAGCGTTCCATCGCTATTAGTGGCATACTTTTCTGAAACCACAACATCATTATCATCAATATCCGCACTAATCTTATTCGGAAGCTGTTGCTTTGGATTATCGGGCATTGCATTTGCGGACTTCGTATCAGCATTCACATCTGCCGCGGTTGATGTTATATGAGTATTAGCGGTATTTCCTTGTACGCTATTATGTATCATAAAACCATTCGGTAGAATTGCAAAAGCAATACTGCATATGATAGATATGAAATTATTC
>JAUMUB010000106.1 GCA_030530905.1 Bifidobacteriaceae bacterium
ACTATGTAAGTCAAGTTGCATATGTTGAACTTTGGTAAAAGATTGACCAAAATTGCCCATATTTCCAACATGCGCAACATTAACTCCACAATATGTTTGCAAGTTAGAGAATTTTGCTGATTCCATGTGTAAATAAGACCATGATTTTTTAAGATCCTCATATTGTGTGCTTAAATTCTTCAACTGCTGTATAAAACCGCGGACTTCTTCAAGTGTTGCTACGCTTATTTTTCTACCGCCGTGTATTGTTGCGTATACATGAGTTTCTTGCAAGTCGTGTTCGTTCATGAAACAACAACCTTGTTTTGAATAATTTCATACTCTTGTTTCGCCTCGTATGCACAGCGTAGGATATGCGTATGTAGATCCTCAACTTGTGCAATATACTGTTCAGCAGTAGAACCCTGCCATGATGTGCCAAGATTTAAGAGCGATCGTATTTGATCAGTATACGAAAAAGCGGATTCAATTATATTGGAATAATGGCGTAATAATGCCCTTCCGTTTTCAATACATTGGCATTGTGTAGAGTTCAGTTGGCTAGAAGTGTTAAGGGTAAAAATATTGCTCATACTATATATACAAAAGCAATAGTATGAGCAATAAAAGATTTTAAAGCACTGTGGTTAACTGTTTTACCATGGTTTAGCCGTCGGATTTTTCTTCGTACTATCCGCATTTGAATTATCAATATTATTTGAATTACTAGACTGATTAGCTTTGAGCAGTTGTTCAACCTGTTCGCGCTGTTCCTGAGTTAAACCATCCAAAGCGTTATTGTTCTCGCTACTATTATTGCTATTTCCGCTATTAGCATTTCCTGATTCTTCGCTAGTGTCAGAATTATTAGCATCAAGCAATTTTTTCAAACGCTGTGACAACAATTTTGCCATGTCAATATTATGACTAATATCCTGATTAAGCTCGGGAAGCAGTATGACGTGAGCAGCTTGTGCTGATTCGAGTTGTTGAATAATTAACTCATTTTGCGTGTATAAGGTTTTATAATCAGCATTCTCCTTATTTACAGCTGCAATATTGCGTTCAAGATTGTTTGTTGCCTGATTATATTGTGAAGCAGCGTTATAGTTAATAACGCTAACGCCTGTTGCAAGTAATGCAAGTAATGCCACAAGTGAGATAATTATACGTACGTTAACACTTGCTTTTGCCTTAGGTTTTGGCACATTAATATTATTTAAATGAGATTTCGAGATACTTTTAACCATACCAATAACTCCCATAATACGAGTGCAAACAAAACATAATATAACGGCCAAATAATAGGGGTGTACCGTTCACGAGTTTTTACTTCGTTGCGTATACGCCATTCTTGAGAACTCGAAGCAACAGCACTATTCGCAACAGTATTCTTATTGTTTAATGCGATAAATGTTCCGCCAATCTCATCAGCCATGTTTCCTAAAGTTGTAGGATCCATCTTAGAAATAGCTGGTTGGTTTGTGTCGGGATCAATAATCCAATTATCAGATGTTTGATTGCCTGAAGAAATATTTCTGTCGTCGACAGTAGGAATATTACCGCCTTGAGTGCTACCGACACCGAGAATAAAACCGGTAGTTACATAGTTGCGCAAGGCACTAAAACTTTTACGTGCTGAAGTCGAAGTTTGCTCACCGTCAGTAATAAGATACAAAATATTCGTATCGTTTGGATGTTGTTGTTTAATTTCATTGAAAGTTAAAATTAAACGATTCAATGGCATGTCTAGAGAAGAACCAGCAGAAGTGGAGGTTTGTTCCAATCTTAACGAGTTATTCCATTGTGTAATCGCACTTGCATCAGGTGTTAGTGGTACGTCTACTGATGCGGACTGTGCAAAATGAATAGCAGCAAAACTGGCGTTAGAATAGGATTTAGTAATATCATTAACTGCTGCTTTTGCCGCTTGAATACGAGTTATAGTCGTATCGCTACCATATTGCGCATCGCGTACTCCCATAGATCCTGTAGTATCTACTGCAATAATAATATTTGTAGCATTAATAGCTCTTGTGGTGACATTACTTTTAACACTTGGTGTTAACGCTAGTAGCGCAACTGCGCCGCAAATAAGTACTCGGCGAATACAGGTGAGTACAGTTTCATCATTATTACTTTTAATAAAATGCGCGATTTCAACAAGAATTAAGACAAGCATAAGTGCAGCTATAATGCCACCTACATACCATCCTAAAAGTGGAGAGAACGTAAAATTCATCGCTTCAACCTCCATGCCAAAATCAGCCACAAGGTGATAAGAATACTTAACGCAAGTGTTGCAATACTTGAATTGTCAATTAGCGTGGCTTTCGCATTCTGATTTTCAAGATTATCTTTTCTACGTTCAATCTGCTTGACCAACTGTTCAACTGAAACATTTTGAGCTTGAGATAAGAACACTCCGCCATGAGATTGAATTTGATTACGCATTTCAATAGTAGTTTGATTATTAAGACTTGATTGTGGGCCAGAATATAATCCGTCTACAATAATATTTGCCTTCTTAATTAAATCTAAAGCTTGCGTAAGAGTGTATGTAGGCTCACCAGAAACCACATTATCTGTAGCTAATACGATAGAACCAGAACGTTGGTTTTGAGCACTATACGTAAATCCTGGAAGCAGAGCGGCACAGCTGACTAATCCGTCACCAATAAGAGAAGTGGCGTCAGAACGGTTTTGCGTGCCATCAAGCCAATCAGAAATATCCTGATAATTTTGATCGTTCATCTTATCAATTGAATCTTGTGATTGCACACCCTGTAAGATCGTACTTGCTTTTTTCAATTGAGATGTAACTAGAGAATAATCATCAGTAAGTGGGAATACGGTACGTGATGTGGAATTGAAAATACTTAAAGCAATACGCTCACCTTGGAAGCTGTTAACCAACTTAATATACGTGTTGATTACCTCACGATCATATGGAAGCGTGGAACCTGATACGTCAAGACACAATACGATATCCTTATGTGAAGTATTCTCAGATCCTTCCTCAACGCTCATCGGTCTTCCTAAAAGGATAAGAACAACGCAGAGCGTGGCGATAAGTAATCCTAAAGCGTACTTGTTTAACAGTTGCCATAAATGAAAGAGTCGGGAAGTGTGTTCAGTATTTAAATCTTCTGTAAGACTATAAACTTCAGCACGTGGCTTGTTTGAATTAACTTGTGAGCTTTTCTTACGATTTCGAAGAATATGCCATGTAATAATAAGAGCGAACACGATAAAAGCCGCGGCAATTGCCCATAAACTCTGCCAATGAATAATAGCCAATTGCAGTGAGGATTGAGAAGGTGTAAACATTATCGATTCCACCTTTCTACAAGATTACTGACCCATTGCGCCGCCTGTTTTACACTTGTATCTTGCGCTAACGTGTTGAATTGCGCATCAGCAAATTCAGGCGGGTATAAAGCGTTAATAGTCTGTCTTAACAAATCAACACTATGCTTATTGTGTGAAGTTCTTGGCATGGATTGAATATCACTAAGTGTGTAAGCACGTAAATCTTCGCCGCTCATACTCGTAGCAAACTGGCGACAAATCGAAGCTAAGCGAGAATATGCTTGGTCTTGTGAAATAGTATTGTTCTCGTATTCTTGCACAACCTTTTTAATAAGCTGTTGCCAATATTGCCTGGAATTCTGAGCATTATGCAAGCCCTTATTTTCTTTGGTCTTCTTTGGTTGCGATAATACAATTACAATAATCACGCAAATAATTGCAATAATAAGAGTTATTAGCGCACAAATGAGAATAAGATGAGTGTGCGAGAAATAATCAGACAAACGAATATCTTGGGTAGAGATCATGCATGGACTCCCAATGATGGTGTGATAAGAGCGTTTCGCGACTGTGGAAGTGATAAGGAAAGCATTCGTAAGAAATCATGAAGCATTGCTTCGCTATTATTCGCGCGTATGTAATGCACGCCGAGTTTAGATAATTCTTTGTATAAATGGCTTGCGTTGAACTCGCGATGGGTGTGAACGTCCTTAAAAGACTTGTCCCTCAATAAAAATGCGGGTAAATGTTTATTACTTGCACCGTCAAAAAGCTCAAAACTATACTCAGTGTTAAATGGGTTAATTGTTGCAATA
>JAUMUB010000107.1 GCA_030530905.1 Bifidobacteriaceae bacterium
CAACGTCTGCAACTTGCACATATAAATCTGTTATTATTTCAGGTCGATAGTGGACAGCTTCTCGAACGCTTTGTGGACCTTCAATAAGAAATTTTTGTGTCTTATCGCGCCCACGCTTTGTAAGCAAATCAGCGAGGTGCTTTACTCGTTCAGATTTCGGGTTTGTTATTGGGTTCATTAATCCTGACACATATACTACTGTACGCGATAGCTTATATAAAGCAAATATTATTTATTTATATCGTACTATTTATATATTCTATCGCGAATTGATATATTAATTCTATATATTAATTGCCCATAAACGCGAATGTGTTGTAATATACTGCACATCCCAAAGCTATTATTGAAATGCTTGCGCAAATGCCTAAACAAATGTAATCGCGAATATTCACTTGACTTATTCTTGCGTGGCTACGAGGCGTTGTTCCGCCAAAGCCTCTTGCTTCCATTGCCGTAGCCAGCATAGTTGATCGGCGAATCGACAATACGAGCAAAGCGAAGGTCTGGGAACAGAATCGTATAATTGTACCACTATCACCCAAGCCACGTGACCTTCTGGATGCGCTAAGCTCCGCCCAATCATCTTGAAGAACACTGAATAAGCGTATCCCTGCTAACCCGCCGTAGACGAACCTATCAGATAAATGTAATATTTGACTTAAACTATCTGCTAAATCAGTGGCATCCATACCAACCACCATGATTATTGCAGGTATGCCAATTGCAAGCACTCGTATTGCGGTTGCTGCAGCGAGTGTTACAGATAATTCACTTACGCTCATCCACCCAAACTGCCACAAAATCGCACCTCCAGTTTTGCCGTATAACAATACTGCAAGCGCAGATCCTGGTGCACCAATCCATACTGGCCATGTATGTCGTATAACTTGTAGTGGTGTTGTTTTCAAGATGCCTAATATGATAAATTCAACCGCGAGCGCAATTGATGCGGATACGATGTCGAGTGAGAATAACAATGGTATGCCGATTAGTAATGCGCCTATCATACGAAATACGGGGTTGAGTGTTTCAAAATATGCTACGGGACTTGTATTCCTTGCTAACTCTGTTCGCTGATTTACTGCGCTTACTGTAATTCGTATCGCTTCACGTGGGTGATCATCTTCTTGAATGTGAATAGTTTTTTTACTATTTGGCAAATTGTTTTGAACTTTATAAGCGTTATCAATTGGCTTATTTACTTCTGCCGTATATTCAACGTTTGCATTGTTTGTACTGTTTTCTTGCGAATGAGTATTTGTTATTGTTTTCTGCTGTTGTTGTGAGTCGAGGTATATTGGTTGCGCTTGTAATGTTTGTACAAGTTGTTCATCATGGGTAACCACTACGATGCATTCACCCTCATCTCGTAATTGTGCTATGAGTGCGACAATTTGTTTCCATGTTTGCTTATCTTGTCCAAAAGTTGGCTCGTCGAGAATTATTACTTTTGGCGCACATGCTAAGCATGATGCAACGCTTAACCGTCTTTTTTCGCCTCCTGAAAGCGTGTATGGGTTAGCGTTCTTATACGATGACAGCCCAAACTTTTCTAATAGTTGAATTGCGCGTTTTTGAGCTTGTTCTTGTGATAAGCCTGATTGTTCTAAACCTAGCATTACTTCATTTAGCACACTACCGGTAACAAACTGGTGTTCTGGGTTTTGAAACACGTACGCTATTTTTGTAGAAAGCGTTTTCGACTTCCACTCTTGTGGACATGGCGTTTGCACTCCTTGAGCTAATTCTCCTAATGCTTCTACGCTTCCTGTTGCTGGATGTAACAATCCTGCTAGGGTTAGTGAGAGCGTGGATTTTCCAGCACCATTTTGGCCTACGAATGCATACACTTTACCTGAGCTGAGTGTGATATTAATATTCTTTGCGATTGGCTTTGTGGGGTCATGTCCTATTGAAAGATCACGTGTTCGTAAAATTGGCGCACTTGTTGCACATGTGTTAGGAAGAACTTCGATACGCTGTTTTTGATATTGTTCTGGAACCCATATGCCGAGCTTATCAAAGTCAATGTCTGTTCTTGTGAACACATCTTCAGGCTTGCCGTCAGCAATAATAAGTGTTTGCTCAGCATTATCATTCTTGGCTAATGAAATATTATTGGGCGTATTGTGAGTATCACACTGTTGTAAATCTTGCTCATAATCTCGAGTATGATTCTCTTTGCCGCCTACGTTTTCTTTGCCTAGGATAACTACGCGATCAATAAGGTTCATCCATGGTTGGGCGCGATGTTCTACCAACACAAGCGTAGCTTGTGTTGCTTCTACGACGTTAGACACAGTGCGAATAACCTGTTCAACACCGTCAGGATCAAGATTCGCGGTTGGCTCGTCGAGAAGAAGCACGCCCGGGTTCATAGCCAACGCACCAGCAAGCGCAAGACGTTGCATTTGCCCTCCGCTTAAATGCGATGTAGACCTGTGCAACTCCAGCCCGTCTAACCCAACAGATTCTAAACTGTTGTGTACGAGCTTCCATATTGCTTCACGAGGTATGTTGAGATTTTCTGGGCCAAATGCAACGTTATCACCAAGCCGCTGGAAGATGGCTTGCGCTTGCGGATCTTGAAGTACCAGGCCGATTCGTCCGCGTGCTTGTAGAACATCGCGCCCATCAACCAGCACGCCACCTTCAATTTCACCACCGTCTTCATCTATCACTGTTTGAGATGAGGTCGATGTAGCGTTTTTCCCTAATAAACCAGCCGCACCTTCAAGTATTGTTGACTTTCCAATACCAGATGAGCCAAGTAATAGAACTCGTTCCCCAGCACTGATATGCAGATTAAGATGGCGCACGGCGAATTCTTTTCGTGACGCATGTCTATACCCCCAATCGCAGAATTGAAGGCTTGCGGGTTTGTGTAAAGTTTCCAATATTTGTTTTTTCATTCTCTTTTAAAGTCGTGCTTGTCCGAAGACAAGCACGTACTAATCCTGTTTTATGCCAATCCTCGAACAATACGTCCGGATGCAAACGCATCTAATGCTCCTGTTTTTGCCACAGCAACGTACAGATACCACATAAGAGCACCAGCAACTATTGCTCCGGAAATCATAGTAGAAATAAGGTACATGATACCGTACGCACCCATGATTTCCATGCCGGATAAGTGAGTAAAGAACGTGTAACCCCAGCAGCCAATTCCAGAAACTGCTCCTGATAATACAACTGTTGTCACGTTCCATACCTTATATCGCATAATTGCAAACACGATTTCAGCAAATAATCCTTGTACTAGTGCTATAAGAATTGTGTCCACTCCCCATAAGTTACCTAAGGTTAACTCGAGAATCGCTGCAAGCATTTCTGCATACAATGCTGCTCCTGGCTTACGCACAATTACAGCAGCTAATGGTGCCGCAAACAACCATAATCCGTTCATAAAACCACCAAACCCAGGTAGTACAGACTCTAAAGCGGTCCACGGAACTGAATAGCCCACAGCTGCTACCCAATAAACTATTGAGCTTACAACTCCGATTACTGAAGCAACTGCTATATCTACAACTCGCCACTTGTACTGAATGCTTTCTTGCATATAATTTGACATATTCTGTGCCTTTCTTCGTCGTGTATATACGCATAAGGCACGGGATTAACGACGTCCGTTCGCCAGCATTATCTGGACTCACGTTCAATCGGTCGAGGCCTTCCTCATCTCAGCCACACGCTTTGTGCAGCCCCCGTGTCATCTTCAAGTGTATTAGTATCTCTCGTCAAAACAACGTATACTCAATCATGAAGCAAGTTATCAAAAAATTACTACTGCTATTTCAATAATATTTTTCATACATTTGTCAAATGTTTTATTAAACGTTGTACCTCATTAATACCCGCAGAATCAGGTAAGTTACATCGCATAAACTCTACGAGCGCAAATTAATCTCTAAAAAATAAAAATAGGATGTCAATTTTCATAATTGACATCCTATAATTGCAACAACTATCATTTATTATTCTTTACCAAAACGGCTTAAGAATAATGCTTCTGTAATTATATTTTTCTGCAATGATGATAACGAAAAG
>JAUMUB010000108.1:0-301 GCA_030530905.1 Bifidobacteriaceae bacterium
CCATGTACGGTATGAATTTCCAAACTGGAATGATAGGTATGCCTTTGTCAGATCATAGATGGGGTTTTTGGATTATTGTTGTAATCTCAATGATTCTTGCGGCTATTGTGACGTGGATTTTAACTAAAACAAAATTTTTTAAATAATAAAACATTCATATAGGATGTAAATTCGGTTAAATAAAAGGGGAGTGTGCTGATATGTATTCGCATATCAGCATAGTTCTCTTTTGTGTAATTATTAATTCACGCCTGATATACGTAATTTGCATATTTTATTTCATAAACAATGTAAGTATGTA
>JAUMUB010000108.1:311-4050 GCA_030530905.1 Bifidobacteriaceae bacterium
AATATAATTCAATAAGGAGTGTAAATTTTTAATCTTTGTATAATATTTTCGGCGCGTTTTTGTCATACTCTCGTCCTAATCTTGCCATGTAAAAAGTTAGTCCAGGCCTGCACATTAGTAACGCGGACCCCGATAGAAAAAGGACATATTATGGCTGAGAATATCATCTCCGTATCCGTTAATGGTGAAAAGAAGGAGGTGGAATCTACCAACACAGGTGTTGAGTTATTTAGCGATGATAAAAATATTATTGCAGTTCGTATTAATGGTGAACTTCGCGATCTATATACGCCTTTGAACGATGGCGATGTTGTAGAATCTGTTGCGCTTGATAGTGAAGACGGCGTTAATATTATGCGTCATTCTGCAACCCATGTTATGGCACAAGCAGTTCAAGAAATACGACCAAACGCTAAGCTGGGTATTGGCCCTGTGATTGAAAATGGTTTCTACTACGATTTTGATGTCAATGAACCATTCACTCCTGAGGATTTGAAGGAAATTGAAAAGCGTATGCAGCGCATTATTAAATCCTCACAATCTTTCCGCCGTCGTGTAGTAAGTGAAGAAGAAGCACGAGCTGAGGAGAAAGATCAGCCTTACAAGTTAGAGCTTATCGGTGTTAAAGAAGCTGAAATTGATTCTGAGGCTGCTACTGAAGTATCCTCTGGCGAATTAAGCATGTACGATAATGTTGATCGTGAAGGCAACACGGTTTGGAAAGACCTATGCCGTGGCCCGCATTTGCCTAATACTCGTTTTATCAAGGCTTTTAAACTTGTTCGTTCTGCTGGTGCATACTGGCGTGGTTCTGAAGCAAATCCAATGCTTCAGCGTATTTACGGTGTTGCTTTTGCTAGCAAAGAGGATTTAAAAGACTACACTCAGCGTATGGAAGAGGCTGCACGTCGAGATCATCGTAAGCTCGGTCAGGAAATGGATTTGTTCTCATTCCCAGATGAAATTGGCCCAGGCCTTGCAGTATTCCATCCAAAAGGTGCTGCGATTATTAATGCGATGGAAGATTATTCTCGTGAAGTGCATCGCAAACATCATTACAGCTTCGTACAAACCCCTCATATCACCAAGGGAAACCTGTATGAGATTTCAGGCCATTTGCACTGGTATAAGGACGGAATGTATCCTCCAATGCGCATGGATGAAGAGCGTGATGAAGAAGGTAATGTAACCAAGCAAGGATTTGACTATTACTTAAAGCCAATGAACTGCCCGATGCATAATCTTATTTTCAAATCTCGTCAGCGTTCATATCGTGAATTACCATTGCGTTTATTCGAGTTTGGTACAGTATATCGTTATGAGAAATCAGGCGTGGTTCATGGTTTAACTCGTGTTCGTGGTTTAACTCAAGACGATTCCCATATTTACTGCACTCGTGAGCAGATGAAAGACGAGTTGAAAAGCTTGCTTAACTTCGTGTTGAACTTGCTCAAGGATTTCGGTTTACAGGATTTCTATCTCGAGCTTTCCACTAAAGATGAGCATAAGTTTGTTGGATCTGATGAAATTTGGGAAGAGGCAACACAAACTTTGGCAGACGTAGCAAAAGAGTCTGGTCTTGAACTTGTGGACGATCCAGGTGGAGCAGCATTCTATGGACCTAAGATTTCCGTACAAGCTCGTGATGCTATTGGTCGCACCTGGCAGGTTTCTACTATTCAGCTTGATTTCAACTTACCTGAGCGTTTCAAGCTTGAATATATTGCTGCTGACGGCACTCATCAGCGTCCTGTGATGATTCACCGCGCATTATTCGGTTCAATTGAACGATTCTTTGCAATTCTTCTCGAACATTATGCAGGTGCATTCCCTGTATGGCTTGCTCCAACTCAAGTTATTGCAATTCCTGTAGCGGACGAATTTGCTCCACACTTGCAAGAATTTGTGTCTAGTTTGGAAACTGATTTAGTTCGTTGCGAGATGGATCTTTCCGATGATCGCTTTGGTAAGAAGATTCGCAACGCTTCTAAGTCCAAGATTCCTTACACTCTTATTGCAGGTGAAGAGGATGTTAACAATAACGCCGTAAGCTTCCGTTTCCGTGATGGCAGCCAACTCAACGGCGTTCCAGTAGATCAAGCTAAATCTTGGATTCTACAAACAATTGAGAAACGAGTTCAAGTTAATTCTGCAGACGATTTTAACGCTGCAGTAAAGTAACAGCATTATGTGATAATAGCGGGCGTTCATATGAATGTCCGCTATTCGTATAGATAAGGTTTGTCGTGTTAGAATTTCTTCGATCGCCAATTCGTGCATTGTTTAACCCCTTGGTGTCGGCATTAGTACGCTTAAAAATTAGTGCGAATACTGTTACTGTTATTGGCTCATTGTGTACTATAATTGCGTGCTTTGTAACAGCGGTTACTGGGGAATTATTCGTTGGAACCCTTGTAATCACTTTATTTGTATTATGTGATTCGTTGGACGGTGCAGTAGCTGCGAAATATGGTGGTGGCACTACTTTTGGCGCGTTTTTAGATTCCACACTTGATCGTATTGCAGATTGGGCAATGCTCAGCTCAGTGATGATTTATTATTTCATGCACACAAGTTTGCATAATATTCTCACTATTATTGGCCTAGTTGCAACTGGTATTTCCATAATGGCATCGTTCGTAATTTCCTACGCGCGTGCTCGTGCACAAAGTTTGAATAGTGAAGCTGCTCATTGTGGTATTGCTCAAAGAGCAGATAGAATTCTTATTACTTTAGTTGGTACAGGGTTCACCGGGCTATTTCATGCTGAGATTATTCTAACTATTGCAATGGTTCTATTGGCAATACTAGGACTGATAACTGTTTTTCAGCGAATTATTGCCGTTAAAAATGATATGCAATAATCTTAAATTTTTTTTCGTTTATTTGTATGTGAGTATTATTTGTCTGTATTAAAATTTGTATCCGTTGAAAGCATATAAGTAATGTCGCTAAAGGTTATTAAAATTGCAAAGGTTATTTGTTCGTAAAACTTGCTAGGAGCATTATGTCAGGGCATTCAAAATGGGCGACTACCAAACATAAGAAGGCCGCCATTGACGCAAAACGTGGCAAGCTATTTGCTAAGCTTATTAAAAATATTGAAATTGCAGCACGTTTAGGTGGCGGAGATCCAGACGGTAATCCAACACTTTATGATGCAATTTTTAAGGCTAAGAAGGCTTCAATGCCTGCTGATAATATCAAGCGCGCTATTAAGCGTGGTTCTGGTGAAGAAGCAGGCGGTGTTAACTATGAAGAGATTGTATATGAGGGTTATGCTCCAGCTGGCATTGGCTTGATTATTGAGTGCTTAACTGATAATCGTAATCGTGCAGCAGCAGAAGTTCGTTCGACTCTTACTAAGGGTAACGGCTCTTTAGCAACTTCAGGTTCTGTTATTTTCAACTTTGATCGTAAGGGACAGATTATTGTTCCAAGCGAAGGTATCGACTTTGATAACTTATTTGAGTTAGCAGCTGAAGCTGGTGCTGAAGATGTAACAACTGAAGAAGATGTATTCTCTATTATTGCGGATCCTTCAAGCCTTACTGATATTCGTAAAGCACTTGAAGGTGCAAATATTGATTATGATTCTGCAGATATCGTTATGATTCCAAAGAACGAAGTTGAGCTTAACCTCGAAGATGCGCAGAAGGTTTCTAAACTTATTGATAATTTAGATGATCTTGATGATGTGCAGAACATTTATTCTAACTGGACTGCTTCAGACGAAGTA
>JAUMUB010000109.1 GCA_030530905.1 Bifidobacteriaceae bacterium
AACTGCAATACTTCAAGCGAATCTGCATTCTCAAAATCAAAATGTTTATACAGTTTCTTCCTACCAGGATAAAGACTTATTATTTTTTTAGAAATAAGAGATAGCAGTAAAGCATTAATCTGTCTTGCTTGTAAATCATTTTGAGAGCGTAATGCTTTCTTATAATCTTTATCACTTAACTCATATGAGGATTCACTCATCTGATAACCAATTTTTGCAAAAATACTTGCAGCGCGCGCAGGACACATATCAAGCAAGTCTCGATTGTATACACCATCAAAATCATACTTATTCTTGTTATATGTTCGCCCTGCTCGAATAATTGCAAGAATCGTGAACAACAGTGTTAATATCACAAGCATAATCAGCGTTACAGTCTGAACTTGCGCTGTAACAACTTTTTTATCCACCCAATCTTTATAAGCTTTCTTCTCCTGATTCAACGTAGAATTCATCATTGTGCCAGAATATTTACGCGCAAAAGAGCTTATGTCAACACCAGAGAAAACACTTAGCACATTCACACTATTGCCAGAACCAAGATTACGTATGCTAAATGTAAAAGGTTTCTTATTGTATGCACTAGTCGTACTAGTTCCAAGACCATTGTCAACATGCAACCAACTATATGACGTATTCACGGTTTGAGGTAAATCCAACTCTCCAGAAATATGATCAATTGGAATCGAATTATTAGTAGCAATAGGTTCAAACAGCATGAACACGCCATCATCGTATGCGCTCATCGCATTTAACAATGTCATGGATATTTCAAACGTGCACTCACCAGATTGTGTGACTGGAATATTCCAACCTATTTCTATTGGAACAGACTCAGACTCATCTGAATCAGCACCACCCTGCGTTGATGCACGATATGTTGCATCATTCATTGAAGCGCTATTCGAAGTTTCACTCACCGTTTCTACTGGCAACGCATCAGTGTTACTATCATAAGCTTCATTGGTCGCAAGATTTTGAATATACCACGTATGAGCAGCTGTACTATCCCAATCCTGAACAGACACCTGCGAAGTGTCCGTATCGGCAAAGCGTGTTTGATTGTACTGAATATTATTCGTCACATCACGCACGCTCACGTCTGTTACAGCAGTTGCTTGAGTAGATCGTAGTGTGTAATGCTGATATAGTTGTCGCCATACTTTATCACGTTTTTTTAAATCAACAGTAATTCGTTGAGTGTAAGTTAAAGATCCATTTGCTTGTGGAGTAATCGAATAATGTACTTGTGAATAACGCATATCAGCATCATCATCGCTGTTATACCATACAACTCGCGTACCCACTATAATGAACAGGAAACCTGCAAGAAGTGCCACGACAAGCTGAAATAAACTTATTGCAAGCGAGCGCCACAAACGCATATTACATCCTTAAACACAATGGAGCGCGGTTGCATACTAAGAAACAAGAAGCCTAATATTTTTAACTACTATTTCACGTATTATCAGTTACCGCGCCTTAGAAAGCAAACTTAGAAAGAAACAGTTGGAACAGCCTTTGCCGACTCTTCAACTTCAAAATACGTTGCCTGTTCAAAATGAAATATTGAAGCAATAATATTACTTGGGAAACTCTCTACCATTGTATTCAATTTCAAAACAACATCGTTATAGAATTGACGTGCATAAGAAATCTTTGTTTCTATCGACTGTAATTCTTTCTGCAATTCTATGAAATTAGCGTTTGCCTTCAATTCTGGATATGCTTCAGCAGTAGCTAATACGCTAACTAAAGCACGAGATAACTCTGATTCAACTGCAGCACGTTGTTCAATACTTCCACTTGCTAAAGTCTGCGAAACTTGAGCACGAGCTTTAGTGACATTTTCGAACACTTGAGACTCGTGGTTAGCATACCCTTTAACCGTATTCACTAAATTAGGGATAAGATCCGCACGACGTTTTAGCTGAACATCTATTTGTGCCCAGCCATTCTTCACGCGATTACGCAAACTTACCAGCTGATTGTACGTGCTAATAGCCCATGCAATAAGTGCAATAATAACAACAGCTACAATTATTAAAACAGTATTTATACTCATAAACTATATTTTACCTTATTTCAATAAAAGATATAAATATGACTCAAACCGTTTTGCAATTTCACTATAATTTAAGCTTTATATCATACAGCAAATGTTATGAGAGTTTATAAGTCGTACTCACTAGCAATAACATTCCAAAGCTCATCAGCTGCTTGCTCAACCTCATTATTAACAATGGTTACATCAAACTCAGATTCAGCAGCTAACTCAACTTTTGCCGTTTCCAAACGTCTTGTCTGCTGTTCAGGAGTTTCAGTGCCTCGACCAATAAGACGGTTACGCAGCTCATCAAACGAAGGCGGTGCTAAAAATACGTATACCACTTCTAAGTCTAATTCTTCGGCGCGCTGCTTCACTCTTCTTGCACCCTGCAAATCAATCTCAAGCAAGGTTGGTACACCCTGCTCCATATGATCTAAAACTGGCTGTAGCGGCGTTGCATATCGAGCCATGTTATGAACTATTGCGCTTTCTAAAAATTCACCAGATTCATCTTTTGCAATGAACTCTTCGTCTGTCATAAACCAATAGTTCACGCCATTTTGTTCACCTGGACGAGGCTGTCGTGTCGTAGCGGAAACGGACACCCAAACTTCTGGATGCTTCTGCCTTAATGCCGCTTCCACGGTACCCTTACCAACGGCAGTAGGTCCTGTTAATACTACTAAACGACTTGTTGCAACCATTATTCCCCTTCATCCATAACTGATTTTAACGCTTCGCGAATATCTAACGCCACCTCTTCAGTTGCTTTAGATAATTGTGCAATCTCTGGACCGTGTGAAGCAATAACACGCGATGCAGTAACTAAAACATTACCGTGCGTACCTCTGAAAACTGAACGCAAATCCTGAGCATTAGCGCCTTGCCACCCGTATCCAGGAGCGAGAATTGGTCCAGTAAACTCTGCTGGATTTACTCCACTATCACGAACCCACTGTTCACCGCTAGCGCCAATAATCAAACCAACAGAACCCATGCCGTTAATATTTTCATTAAAACGTTGAACATTATTAGTAATACCATATGCAACTGTTTTACCAGCGAATTCACCGCTTTGTCGTATAGCAGTTTGCAAGCTCGCACCCTCCTGATTAGAGGTTAATGAAGCCACAAAAATACCACGACCATTATTTAACGCTTCGTTAATAAGACCGCTCATAGAACGAGCGCCATAATACGGCAATAAGGTAATAGCATCAGCTAATAATGGTGAATTTGCCTTAAAATAAGCATCTGCAAGCGCAGAAATTGTACTCGCTAAACCGCCATGCATACAGTCAACAATGGTGATAACACCCATCTGACGAGCAACATATAACACACGTTCTAAGGCTTCAAAACCTTTAGAACCATATCTCTCAAACATGGATGTTTGAAACTTTACTGCTGCTGCGCGACCTTTAGTAGCCTGAAGCATACGCATAGAAAATAGTTCAGCACCCTCAGAATTAACCTGATACCCCCAATCTGTAAGCAGCTTACGATGAGGATCTATGCCTACGCATAAAGGACCATACTTAGCCATTGAGTTTGCAAGTCTTAGTCCAAAATCAGACCGTTGCGCTTGTATTTCTTCGTATGTTGGACTTACCATACTCTTTCTCGCTATCTTATTACTTTATTTATCAAGAGCAAACAATGCTTGTGCATGCTCTTGAATACTCATAATCTGATAGTCATTCTTCTTAACTGCTTCAATACCCATTAATACTGCTGAAAACTCAGTAACAGTGGTGAAATGAGCTAAGTCTGCTGCTGTTGCAGCTGCTCGAATCACATAACCGTCACTGCGAGAACCTCGTGAACTTGGAGTATTTAGAACTAAGTCAATATCTCCTTTTTCAATAAGGTTCATAACATTTTCACCAACGGTTTTTTCAATTACCTCAGTTGTGGTATTACTCTGATCATCAGATTCAACCTCATGAGAAATCTTATCTACAAGAGTTGACT
>JAUMUB010000110.1 GCA_030530905.1 Bifidobacteriaceae bacterium
CCAAGCATTGTGCCTACTGTTCGATGAACATTGCGAATTGGAACATCAATTCTTACAGGCTCCTGCTTTTCTAAAGCATTCTGCGCTAAGGAAATAAGCTGATTATCGAGTGCTTTATCAAGCTCATGATTCTGCTGTTCAGTACAACGCAAAACCGTACCAGGAACTGGACCAACTTGTGTGAGCACATTTGTTAAATCAATACCATCAGCTTTCCAACGTGTTATTGCATCGTTAACACCTAAGCATTCCACATGGCCGATTGCTTCGTCTAAGCTTCTGAATCCAAGCTGAGCTAACAGCTCACGAACTTCTTGCGCAATATACATGAAGAAATTCACCACATGTTCTGGCTTGCCAGTAAAACGTTCGCGAAGCTCAGGATCCTGAGTAGCAATACCTTGAGGACAAGTGTTTTTATGACATACACGCATCATCACACAACCCTCAACAATTAATGCTGCTGTTGCAAAGCCGAACTCTTCTGCACCTAGCAAAGCCGCCACAAGCACATCACGTCCTGTTTTAAGCTCACCATCGCATTGAAGAGTGACACGAGAACGCAAACCGTTTAAAATCAACGTCTGCTGTGTTTCAGCTAAGCCAATTTCCCAAGGCGTGCCAGCGTGCTTGATTGCGTTAAGCGGAGCCGCACCTGTACCACCGTCATATCCAGATATAAGCACAACATCCGCATGACATTTTGCAACACCAGCAGCGATTGTACCAACACCAAATTCGGATACTAACTTCACGTGTACGCGAGCTTTAGGGTTAGCCATTTTCGCATCATTAATAAGCTGCTTTAAATCTTCAATAGAGTAAATGTCATGATGTGGAGGTGGTGAAATAAGCTCTACACCAGGCGTTGCATGTCGAACTTTTGCAATCCAAGGTGGAACTTTTGCACCAGGCAAATGACCGCCCTCACCAGGTTTAGCACCTTGTGCAAGCTTGATCTGTAAATCTGTTGCATGTACTAAATAATCGCTGGTAACACCGAAACGGCCTGAAGCAATCTGCTTAATTCGACTATAGCGTTGTGGATCAACAATACGATCATCACTTTCGCCGCCCTCTCCGGAATTAGAGCGAGCGCCGATTGAGTTCATCGCTATTGCCAATGTTTCATGAGCTTCTTGTGAAATTGAACCATAGCTCATCGCACCTGTAGAAAAGCGTTTTACAATCTGCTCTGCTGGTTCTACCTCATCAATATCAATTGGTTTTCTATTGCTCTTAAGTGTCATTAATCCACGAAGAGTCATAAGCCTGTTTGAAGTGTCGTTAATATGATCACTGTACTTTTTAAATAGCTTATAGTCTCCACGCTGTGTGGATTGTTGTAGTAAGAATATTGCTTCTGGATCGTTTAGATGATTTTCACCAGTTCGTCGCCACTTATATTCCCCTCCTAATGGAAGATTGGCATGTGGTCTTGCAGTCCATTGTGTTGGATATGCGACCGCATGTCGCATTGCAACTTCTTGAGCAATTTCCTCTAAGCCGATGCCACCGACTTGTGATGTGGTTCCTGTGAAGTACGTGTCAATAACATCTTTACTTAAGCCAACTGCTTCAAAAAGCTGTGATCCACGATAACTCATAATTGTGGAAACACCCATTTTACTCATGATTTTAAGTACGCCGATTGAGAGGGCTTTAGTGAGGTTTTTAATTGCTGTTTCGCTATCCACATGCACGGATTCAAGATTTTCCACTGATTCGAATGCTAGATATGGGTTAACACATGCAGCACCATATGCAATAAGAAGTGCCACATGATGTACTTCTCTTACGTCACCTGCTTCTACAGCGATTGAGACTTGCGTACGCGTATGCTGACGTAGTAAATGATGTTGTACTGCACTTGTGAGCAATAATGATGGAATTGGCGCCCAAATATGGTCAGAATCACGATCAGAAAGTACGATAAAATTCTTACCTTCTTGGATTGCATTATCAATTTGTACGAAAATTTCATCAAGTCGTTTACGTAATGCTTCACCGCCGCCTGCAACCTGGTATAAGCCTTTCACAATGTATGGCTTGTAATACCCTTTGAGTATTTTTGCACGGTCAAGGCGTTTAAGCTGTGCCATCTCATCAGAGTTCACTACTGGTGCTGGTATTAAGATTTTACGAGCGTGTAATGGCTCGTCTACTAAAAGATTTGGCTCAGGGCCGATGGCTGATTCAAGACTGGTTACAATTTCTTCGCGCTCCCAATCCAATGGAGGGTTTGTCACCTGTGCGAATCGTTGCGTAAAGTAATCAAATAATACTCGACTTTGCTTTGATAGAACCGCCATAGGAGCATCATTACCCATTGAGCCTAATGGTTCTGCACCCGTGTTCGCCATTGGCGTTAATAACAGTTTTAATACTTCTTCGGTGTATCCGAATGCTCGTTGACGGCGAAGCACCGACTGGTTTGAGTAATGAACATGTTCACGAGTTGGCAACTGATCCATGCTGATAGTATTGCCTTCAACCCATTCACGATATGGATGCTCATGAGCTAAATTCTGCTTTATTTCCTCGTCTTCGATTATCTTTCCAGCCTGAGTATCTACTAAGAACATTTTTCCAGGCTCTAAACGACCTTTTTGTAAAATATCCTGTGCTGGTATATCTGGAAGTACGCCAGTTTCGGAAGCAAGCACAACGTAACCATGCTTATCTAACTGCCAACGACCTGGTCTAAAGCCGTTACGATCAAGCAAAGCGCCAACAAGAGTGCCGTCGGTGAAAATAATATGCGCTGGCCCATCCCAAGGCTCAATAAGCGTATTATTATACTCGTAGAATGCGCGAATATCTGGATCAAGTTCCTTGTTTTTCTCCCATGCTGGTGGAAGCATCATGCATATTGCATGTGGTAGGCTACGTCCTGACAAGTGTAATAATTCTAAACACTCGTCAAAGGTTCCTGAATCAGAGTAACCAGGTGTGTTAATTGGCAATAATGGTTGCAATTCTCCAAGTAATGCGGAGCTTAACTTGCCTTCGCGCGCTGACATCCAGTTACGGTTACCTTGGATTGTGTTAATTTCACCATTGTGCGCAAGAAGTCTCATTGGCTGAGCTAATGGCCAACTTGGGAAAGTATTTGTTGAGAATCGTGAATGAACTATTGCAACACGCGCTTTCATTCGCTCGTCACTTAAATCAGTGAAGAACGGCTGTAATTGCATGGTTGTGAGCATACCTTTATACACCAAGGTTCTACACGATAGGCTGGCGAAATAAATGCCAACTTCATGCTCTACTCGTTTGCGAACACGAAATACTTTGCGCTCAAGCTCAAGTCCTTCGCAATGCGCGTTATCGTCAACGAGAACAAGCATTTTGAACGATGGCATAGAAGCTAATGCTTGCAGACCTAAACCATTTGGATTAGTTGGAACAATACGCCATGCTGCAACTGATAATCCTTCTTCTGCTGCGATAGACGCAATTTGCTGCTCTTGCTGTGCTTCTACTGCTAAATCGCGGTCAAGATATGCGATACCTGCAGCGTATGCACCTTGCGGAGGTAGTTCTGTATCAATAACACTGCGAATGAACTCATCTGGCATTGACATTAAAATACCTGCGCCGTCGCCCGTATTTTCTTCTGCACCAACAGCACCACGATGATTTAGATTAACTAATACTTCTATCGCATCATCAATAATTTTTCGCTCTGCTTCGCCGTGCAAGGTAGCTACCATACCGACACCACATGCGTCATGTTCTTGTGCTGGGTTATACAAACCCTGTGAATCATGTACTGTTAAATCTAATGGCGCTGTGCTCATTGCGCAATCACCTCTTTACTCACGAGAATATTTGATACGCGACTATACCTCTGTAATATTAACAGCGCATATTAACGTCCACATATCGGTAATGGTTTAGTTTGTCAATATCTTATACAAAATTACTATAAATTAACCAAAGCAAAATATAGTGTTTTGTAATCAGCATGATTAAAATACTGTTATTTCAACATTTTCTCGCATCT
>JAUMUB010000111.1 GCA_030530905.1 Bifidobacteriaceae bacterium
TTGAAAATAATTCCATTTTTTCTGTTCAAAGAAACAAAGAAAAAAGAATTCATTGGGCGTGGATTGACATCGTAATTAAAGCAATTGGTCTTATACTTTCAGCTACTGTTTATGCACCTGCAATGTTAATTTGCGTGCTTATTACTTTACTTTGTATTGTTATTCCTAAACAACTTCAACAATAATTTGAGATATATTATTTGAATACAATTTTGGTTGTGTAAAGTATGTTGTGCATACGAAGATTGGAGTGCCTATGAGTGTTGCTGTCCGCGTGATTCCATGCCTTGATGTAGATGATGGACGTGTGGTAAAAGGTGTACACTTTAAAAATCTCCGTGATGCGGGAGACCCTGTAGAACTCGCCTCAGAATACTATCGTCAGGGAGCTGATGAGCTTACGTTCCTCGATGTTACAGCTTCTAGTGCTCATCGAAGCACTATGTATGATGTGGTTCGTAAAACAGCTGAAACCATGTTTATACCGCTTACAGTAGGTGGGGGCGTGCGCACTATCGAAGACGTTGATACTTTACTTAGATGCGGTGCTGATAAGGTTGGCATGAATACTGCAGCAATTAACAATCCACCTGTTATTCAGGAAATTGCAAAGCGTTTTGGCAATCAGGTGTTAGTGCTCTCTATTGACGCTCAGAGAGAACATGCTGGGCGCACAAAGTCAGGTTTTGAAGTAACTGTTATGGGTGGCAGAAAATCTACAGGATTAGATGCTCTTGAATGGGCAAGTCGTGCTGCACAATTAGGTGCTGGTGAAATTTTATTAAATTCCATGGATGCTGATGGTTCACAAAGTGGCTTTGATGTTGAAATGATAAGCAAAATGCGTGAAGTAGTTAATATTCCAATTATCGCTTCAGGTGGTGCAGGCAAAGTTGAAGATTTTCCTAAAGCAATAGCAGCAGGCGCAAATGCTGTGTTAGCAGCATCAGTATTTCATTACGGTCTAATAACTATTGACGAGGTTAAAACAGAATTACGCAAGTCAGGATACAGCGTTCGATAAAGGTATATTTATGTTATTCGATAATTCACAATCTCATTTAGATCATGCTATTGCAAAGCGGTTAAAGCATGATGATAACGGTTTAATTGTAGCGGTTGTTCAGTCCGTAGACACAAATCGCGTACTTATGGTCGGTTATATGAACGATGAGGCCTTATATCGCACGATTAGCACTGGAAAAGCGACTTTTTGGTCAAGATCGCGCCAAGAATATTGGTGCAAGGGGGACACTTCTGGACATGTGCAATATGTAAAAAAGGTTGAAATTGATTGCGATGGCGATGCAGTATTATTGCATGTAGAACAAATTGGCAGTGCATGCCATACTGGAGAATATTCTTGTTTTGATACAGGGGGAGAAATCCCTTTGTATGCTACTGAAGATATCAAGGAGTAACAGATTGAGCCAAGAAACAACTCATGATTTTAACGCACAGTTGCAAGAAAACACACAGAACCCATGCTCAGTAGCGCATCTACAGTGGGGTGAAACTTGGCCAAGTAAAGAAGAGTTTTTACATTTAGCGCAGCAAGGTTATCGCCTAATACCAGTGGTTCGCCGTCTGTTATCTGACAGTCTTACACCTGTTGGACTATACTCTCGCATGGCACAAGGCAAGCCAGGTACATTTATTTTAGAATCTTCTGACTTTGGCGGCACATGGAGTAGATACAGTTTTATTGGTGTACATTCAATTGCACAACTTCGTTCAGATAATGGCCAAGCAAATTGGACAGGAACAGTACCAGTTGGAGTGCCAGCTCAAGGCGATGTTATTGAAGTAGCTCATAAAACAATAGACTTATTGCGCTCTCCAAAAATTGATGGTTTGCCAAGCTTAACAGGTGGTTTAGTTGGATCTGTTGGCTGGGATGCTATTCGTCACTGGGAGCCTACACTTCGAGCTCAAGCTCCTAACGAAACTGAGCAACCTGAATTAGCATTGGCTTTAGCAACTGATATTGCTGTTGTTGACCATGCAACAAGTTCAGTATGGCTTATTAGCAACGCTGTTAATGTTAATAATCTTGAAACTGGTGCTGAGCAAGCTTTTGAGCGCGCATTATCTCGACTTAATGAAATGCAGGTTCTTGCAGCAACAGCAAGCGCAGACGAAACCAAAATAAACATACTTAATAAAAATATTGCTCAACCTGAATTGCGTTTCCGCACTCCTAAGCAGGATTTTTTGGAAGCGGTGGAAAAAACTCAGCAGCATATTATTGATGGTGATATTTTCCAAACTGTTATCTCTCAGCGCCTTGATATTGACTCTCCTGCAGAACCGTTTGACGTTTATCGTGTACTTCGAACTCTTAATCCTAGTCCTTACATGTATTTCTTTACGTTAAGTGATGTAAAAAATCGTGTGTTTAACATTATTGGTTCTAGTCCAGAAACGCTTATAAAAGTTGAAGACTCAAAGGCTATGACTTTCCCAATTGCTGGTTCACGTCCTCGTGGAAAAACTGTTGATGAAGACGAGAATTTAGCAAAAGAGTTACTTGCAGATCCAAAAGAGCGTAGTGAGCATATTATGCTTGTTGATTTAGCGCGTAATGATTTATCTCGCGTATGCGATCCGGAATCTGTTGAAGTTATTTCATTAATGGATATTAAACGCTTTAGTCATATTATGCATATTTGTTCAACAGTTGTTGGAAAAGTGCGTGATGATATTAACGTGTTTGAAGTGTTTAAATCAGCTTTTCCTGCTGGTACATTATCAGGAGCACCTAAGCCTCGTGCTGTTGAGATTATTGATGAGCTTGAACCAACTGATCGTGGTATTTATGGTGGTACTGTAGGATATTTTGACTTCGCTGGAAATATGGATATGGCTATTGCAATTCGCACAGCTTTTATTCGCGATCATCAAGCAAGTGTGCAAGCTGGTGGCGGTATTGTGTTGGATTCTAAACCAGAGTCTGAGTATCAGGAATCACGCAATAAAGCACAGGCTAGTGTTAGCGCAATTCAGATCGCAGCACAACTAGAAGAAATATAAAAATCATATGGTACGATACTTCTTAATTACAGCTGATTTGGGTGAGTAATTAAACTAATATAAGGAGAGCAGTAAATGTCTGTATTAGATGACTTAGTTGCGGGTGCATTACAGGATTCTCAAAATCGTGAGAAAATCGTTTCAATTGATGAGTTACGCACTAATGCAAAAACTCAAACTCCTGCAAAAGATGCACTGCAATGGCTCCGCTCTGATACAGGTATTCCTGTTATTGCCGAAATTAAGCGCGCTTCGCCATCCAAAGGCCATTTGTCAGATATCACTGATCCTGCAAAACTAGCTCAAGAATATGAGCTTGGTGGGGCAAGTGCTATTTCTGTACTTACGGAGGAGCGCGTTTTTAAAGGCTCTTTACAAGATTTGGACGATGTTCGCAAAGCTGTAAGCATCCCTGTTCTTCGTAAAGATTTTATTGTCACCGACTATCAGATTTTTGAAGCTCGTGCGCATGGTGCAGATTTGATTTTGCTTATTGTTGCAGCATTAAGTGATGAACAATTAGGCTCGCTGCTAAAAACTACACATGAACTTGGTATGCGTGCATTGGTTGAGACACATACTCCACAAGAAGTCCAACGTGCAGTAAATGCGGGTGCAAAAATCATTGGTGTTAATGCGCGTAATCTTAAAAATCTTCATGTTGATGTGAGCAAGTATCAAGAATTGGCTGATTTGATACCTGAAGATGTGGTGAAAGTTGCTGAATCAGGCATTTTTGGCAGTGTTGAGATTGAACAGTACGCCCGCGCTGGTGCAGATGCTGTGCTAGTTGGTGAAGCAGTTGCCACAGCTCAAAATCATGAACTTGCTGTATCTCGTCTTGTTCAAGCAGGTAATAAGGTTCGCGAATCTGAGCAGCTTCCTCTAAGTACGCATCAAGGGCCATATTTTGGTTGCTTTGGTGGACGTCATGTTCCAGAAGCATTGAT
>JAUMUB010000112.1 GCA_030530905.1 Bifidobacteriaceae bacterium
CTGTTGTTCTAGAATCTGCTGACGTTGCAACTGCTTCGCCCTAATATGCTTTATGTAAGCTTTGAGAGCGTATCCGACGATAACGGCTAGAAATAACGCTGAGTCGGGAGCGACAGGTATCATCAAGATGATTGCAATAATCATGATGACAAACATGAATGGGATAAAAGCGTAGCGTAAAAACAGTCCGATAAGCGCGCCAGTAGCGATTGCTGATAGTATTGATGGTTCTTTCTTGCTCATAATGCTCCTTAAATGAACTGTTGTAATATATTCTACCTAATGTATGCGTCCCCATCGGTGAATAAGAAGTATTATTAACTAAAGTTATATTATTCGAAAATTTTCTTTGAGTATTGTTGTTGTGTTCAGTGTTGTTCTACTAGTATAGTTTATAGCTTTGTTATGTTATTGTTTATTGTGTTTTGTTTGTGCGGGGACGCATGTGTAGGGTGAAAAACGGTTAAAAAACTTTTTTGAAAGGTGCTGGTTATTATGGCTGGTAAGATTATAAGCTTTGTTAAAGCTCATTTGAAGATTGTTGTGGCAGTGCTGCTGGTTGTGGTGTTGGCTGGCGTGGGCGTTGGCGTGTGGATTGTCCGCTTGCAGCAGGCTCGCACCTCGTATGAGAGTTCGGTGAGTGGGGTTGAGCAGAGTGTGAGTGGTTTTAATAAGCGTTTGGCGTCTGCCCGCGTGGTTGAAGCGTTGGGTGTGAGTGTTGAGCAGGTTGATGATGCTGATAGTGTTAGCGCGTTGAAGCGTGTGGCGGTTAAGCGTTCGGATAAGCCTGCGCTCGTGAAGGGTGGTTTGAACGTGGTGGCGTTTGATGAGGCTCGCGCGTCTAATGAGCGTACGTCTGCTCGCGTGGTTAAGGCTTCTGCCCGGTTGGCTGGTTTGGCTGAGCGCGTGTTGGCGTCGCGTACGGCTCGTGAGGTTCGTGTGGCTCGTGAGGGTTTGGACGCGAAGTTGTCTGCTGCGCGCGGCTTGTTGTCGTCTTCTGATGGTCGTGTTGCTGATGCTTCTACTCGTGATGGCTTGTCTCAGGCGGTTGACAAGGCGGCTACAGTGTTGGCTGATAGTAAGTCTGAGGTTAGAGTGTTGTCTGAGCAGTCTGGCTTGTTGGATGAGGCTATGAGCGTGGTGAATGCGAGTGTTGAGAAGAAGCAGGCTGACGACGCTGCTGCGGCGGCAGCGGCGGCTGCGGCTGCTCGTGCTGCTGCGAATAGTAGGAGTGTTGCTACTAATAGGGCGACTAGTAGGGTTGCGACCCCTAATAGGGCTACGACTAATAGAGCGACTACTAATAATAGTTCTTCGAATAATAATTCTCAGAGTTATCAAGAATGGTTAGCGGCAAGTATAGCAGAGAGCGAAAGGAATGCTTATTCTTGCGACCCTACCAAATATTGCCCTGTAGGCTAATAGTAATCAAGCACCTTTCATCACCTTTTACTACACATAACAATAAGCCTCCCCAAATGGGGAGGCTTTTTTAGTGACATGCGCTGTTCATCTTGCATAAGGGATAGTACGCGTTCCTGCACAGGGTGGGAACAATAACTTATGTTAGGAGTGTACATTGAGTACATTAATAACAAGAACCCGGCGCTGTCTACATATTCTATGCGTCCTCTCACTCGTATTAATATCAACCATATCCTTACACACTATCGCTAACGCAGGTAGTATGGACGGTGATAAAGATACTGGTGACTTAGGCTCTAGTAACTTTACGTCAGAAGTTGAGTGGGTGTATAACGACCCTATTCGTGATGGTTCGATAAAGGCTTCTACGGTTACTGATGATATGAAGTCTAGACATCCGGGCATGCAGTTTACTCAGAGCGCTATTGATGGCATTGGCGATACTTTAACTCGCGCGAATGATAAGTGTAAAGCTCGTACTGGCGGTAAGTCGTGTCGTGTTGTAGGCTACGGTTACGTGCTTTCTACCGCTGTTAGTGATGGCTCATTGTCCTATGGCGGCGGTTCAGGAAACCATTCAGCGCAAGAATGGGGCGCAGCTTGGGCTAAAGCAACAAATAATAAGACGTTCTACTATAAAGGCGCAGCATACAATACGAGTATTATTGTGAACGGTAATACTACTATCGATAGGTTTGCCGCTTCTTTGATGAATACGTCTGATATTACACAAACCTCTTTTATTGCGTTAGTTTTCGCTGATGGTGAGCCTCAGGTTAACTACACGCTCACCGTCAACACGCAAGCAGCCGCCACACAAAACCTACGCGCCGGCGACAACACGCCCGTATACGACACCATCACCACCAGCCGAGGCAACTCAACCATCAGCGAAAACGTTACCGGCAACATTAGCCTGCATTTTGACGGCAACCCATACGAGAGTGCTAAAACCGTGACAAAAACGTTCACGCAAAACAACAACACCACCCAAAACTCGCCACAGTTCACGCCACAAGACTTCGGCTGGGACAGGTGGACGTACGGCACCTACTGGTACGACATAACCGTCAACAAGCAAGGCAGAATGAAAGACCCGGTAGACACGCCAGACCGTGAGCCAAGCGAAACATTCACACTCCAGGCAATACCGCCAACCAACCCTAAAAAGCAGGTGGTCAACAAGGTCAGCGCCCACAAGATGACCAACACCACCCGTTTGAGCCTTAACACCGGTCGCGGCGGATAATTAGTGCTGAGAAAACCGCAGTTTACTTAATAACAGAAGTTTATTACTATGGTTAATATAAGCCGTTGTTTTAGAGGGAAATTGCGCAAATGACTATTAGTATCAGAGATTTAATACATGCAGGCATTGTTGATGTTGAAAAAGCAAAAGATACATTTGATACTCTTGAACAACATGCGCCAGAATTAACTGATACCATTCTTGAAACATTACCGAACGTAGGGCAACCTGATATTGCGCTACAACACATAACTGCAATTTTAACTCATCAAAATAGTGAAGAACAAACAAGTAGAATATTCACTAAAGATGAAATCAAAACACTACTGTTTGTTCTGGGGTCAAGTGATGAGCTAGGCAAAATGATGAGTGCTAGGCCATCGCTAGTTTTAGCCGCATTAAAGCAGCCTCTTGAATACAGTCAATTATATGATTCAATGCATAATGCTGTATTTCATGCTATTAAAGACGTTGATGAAGATTCTGCATTGCCAGAACAAGTGTTAACTACAGCATGTGAAGTTATGCGCCAAAAATACTATGAACAACTCACCTCAATAATAAGTGTAGACACGTGTGCTGATGATCCTATTGCAATACAGCCGACAATAAGCACTATGTTGTCTCATCTTGTTGACTGTGCTTTGCAGTGTGCTTTACAAATAGCACAAGCTGTTGTTAAGAATGCTAACCTATGCCGATTCGCAGTAATTGGAATGGGTAAGTTAGGTGCATGTGAAATAAATTATGTTTCTGACGTGGATTTAATCTATGTAGTAGAGCCTGCTCAATCTCAAAATACTACGTCACAAGAGCATACAGAAAATGTGAGTACAGCGGAGCTTACAAAAATTGGCACAAAAATAGCGGTAATGCTACAAAAAATATGTCAGTCAATAATTCCAGGTGTTACACAACCTGCGCTATGGCAAATTGATACTGCTTTGCGCCCAGAAGGAAAAGATGGGCCTTTAGTAAGACGTCTTGAATCTCATGAATTATATTATGAAAAATGGGCAGAAAATTGGGAATTTCAAGCATTACTTAAAGCTCGCTTTGTTGCGGGGGATTTAGCGCTTGGTGAGCAGTATGAGAAAATGACTCAGCAATTCGTGTGGAAGGCATCTGCTCGTAAAAACTTTGTTTTTGACTGTAGAAAAATGCGTCAACGCGTAGAAGATTTAATTCCGGAAGAATTGAAAAATCGCGAAATAAAGCTAGGTAAAGGTGGGCTACGCGATGTGGAATTTAGTGTGCAAATGTTACAACTTGTACATGGTAAAAGCGATGAAGCACTA
>JAUMUB010000113.1 GCA_030530905.1 Bifidobacteriaceae bacterium
TTCATATCCATAGAATTTTCATTTGTGGAATCGTTGGCAGTTGCCGACTTGGTTTTACTAGCTTCAGAGGAATCGCTCATATCATTCGCGCTAACCACCATATTCGCACCATATAAACGCATTTCTTCATTCATTTGTTGCGGAACAGCAATACATATTGCAGCAAGACAAAATAATGTAGTGGTACCAATACAGGAAGCAATAACAGCCATGAACGATCTTGATCTTCTACGAAATATTGCATGAAAAATCATAGAGAAGAACATGCGCAAATTATTTTGTTTCACTTTTTCTCACCTTATCTACCGTGTAAAACCTCTGCAGGCTGCACCCGTAAGATTAGTCGCATTACCGATAATGCAGCAACGCAAACAGTAACAGCTAATAGAACAAACACGAGAATAAACACCATTGGGCGCATAGTAATTCCCGCATTGAAAACGGTGTATCCAACAATTTGAGCTACACCAACACCGCATATAGCGCCGACAACTGCTCCCACAAGTGATACTAAGGCAGTTTCTGCCATAATCAAGCGGCATACTGAAGCATTATTAGCTCCCATTGCTTTTAGCAATGCCAATTCGCTTGATCTTTCACCAATTGATGCTGCCATAAGATTTGCCACAGCAACTGCTGCTGCGATAAGACTTAATGCTGTCATTACAATCATCACAGCACTTGTCTTATTCAGAACAGAGCCTTGCAATGCCGCAACTTGTCGAACCTGTTTTGCAACAGCATCTGGTAGAACTTCTTCTATTTGGTATGTGATAGAGCTTGGATATGCAGTACAATACCAAATCTCCCACTCATCCTGCGTTAAAGCAGCCGGATTTCTTGCAGCTTTCCGCGCTAAATCATTTTCTGGAGTAGTAAGAGCTTTTACTTCTATTTTATTAATAGAATTTGGTTTATTAGCAACCTCTTGAGCCAATATTGAAGGCATATATATTGTGTTATTATCTTCATCACCTGAATCAAAAATACCCACTACGGCTGCTTTCTGTTCAGAAGCCTTTTGCAAAGTGATCGTATCGCCCACACTCACACCCAGCTGTTTTGCAAGCGTGATACCAACCATAACCTGCTCAGAATCATCTGCAGCCCATTTGCCTTGAACACTCCACCATGAGCGCAAACCACGAACTCCAACCACAGTTGTTTCTCCAGAATTTAATTCCAGAGTTTTATTAAACCATGTACCAACAGTTGCAACGTTTTTTACTACTGCCCCATTATGGGTAGCATTCATGTGTAGGGTAAGTTCTGGAGCAAAATTCGTTATATTATACGCCCAGAATATTGTTTTTATTTTCACAGCATCTGACTCTTTTAAAAATGAAGTAGGATCATGTTCAGACACACGTGCTGTGTTATCTTGCGCATTATATAAATCAGATACCACCGCATCAGATTTTGGTTGCACGATAATATTCGAACCATAAGTACTTAACTCTGCGTTTAATTTATCACCTACATCAAAAACAATACCGAGCATAGCAATACTTATACAGGCTGATAAAGCAACTGTGAGCATGATAAGCATTCGTCGAGCTAACTGTCGGCGTATTGATTGTGTTATTACTCTAAGAAAAAACATGCCATACCCCGATTACTTAAAATGCGCACTTAATGCATCTAAATCACTAGCTGCAATAGTTATTGCTTTAGTGCTCATCTCATAATTCACAGGCACTGGATTACAGCCACCCTTAAATCCAATTGTTGCAAGATTAATCGCAACATCGCATTTCTTACAAATTATTTTGCCATCTTTCTCATAATATCCAGCATCACCGCAGTTTTCGCACGCATCAAGACCTACACCGTATGCTCCACCCTGCTTTTTTATAATAATAAATCGCATCATGGTTCCATCTTTTGCCTTATATTCAAAACGGTGCAGATGACCATCATCGACTTGACTTAATTTAATTGTTGCCACACCATTCTTTAACGAATATGGCTCTGGGTCAGAAAGAACTATTTCAGTTTTTGTTGCAGCAACACCCACGCTCAGCGCAAGTGTAAGACAAATAAATGCAACGATTGCAGCAACACAACGCGTAACTGCTCTATGTTTTCTCGCTCGTATGGCACGAGTTTGAGCAAAATTCTCTACATCAGCCGTTTTCTTAAAACCGACTATACATGATGTAATCACTGGAAGAATAAACACCCATGTTTGAATTTGAATAAGAGTGTTTGTATTATTAATACTCCATACGAGCAGTTTAAATAACGTGTTGTTGAGTAATATAATTGAAAACTGCATTACTTGAAGTAAAGAAGTTAAGTGTTCAATACATAACACTACTAGTGAGGCAATTGCTGCAATCATAAAAGATTTGCGGATCTGCTCAGCGTATATCATCTTACATAAGTAAGCGATAACAATCGCAGCAATAATACCCAAAAGAAAACCAAGTACGCGAAGTAGCATGTCTGACGTAAATGGTGTTTCACCAGGTTGAACGAATATGGTGAGTTGAAGCACAATAACAGTGACTGCGTTAAAGCTACCTGCTGCAATCGCAATACCAGCAGCAACATTCGCAATATGAACCAAAAATGGTTTTTTATTCCAAGTTGATTCCACATTACGCACGACTACAAGCATTATTATCACAGCAATATCTGCTAAAACACAGCACAATAACACTGGATACATAAAAAATGTGCGCTGATTAAAAATAGCCAATGCTCGAAGAGTACTGAATATTAAACCTGCAGATATACCAATTAAACATCCAATACCACGTAAACGAGCAGTTATTGGTTTAGTCTTTCCTTCGCCAACTTGTAACAACGCACTCATGCACATTATCGCTAACGCCATTGGCAGTACTGCAGGCAATACTGTCACAAACTGTTCTAACATTTGCCTCTTACTCTTTCATATCTCATAATGCAAGGTATCCTCCCAATCCAAGGAAGGATACCTTCAATCATAAAGAGCGTTCAGATTTTACCACTGACGTGGAGTGTAGTTCCAATTATCAAAGGTAACTTCTAACGGCTCAGTCCAAAACTTACCTTTTACGCCGGTTTCTGGATCAACGTGTAACATCCAACCCTTCTTTGCTGGGGATTCAATAGAAAGCTGCAACTTATAGCTTCCTGCCTGATCAAGCTTCACATTAGCTCCATAATGTGGGCCGTCTGAAGCGTTCATCTGCATGAAGGTACCGCTGCTTACTGTCTCATTATTATCTTTATTAATTATAGAGTAATTAACAGTAAGATCCGGAACAAAGTCGCCTTTACCATAGCCAAGTTCCGTACCCTTTTCATTTGCGTGAATATCAGCTTCTAAGTGGAAGCTTGCATCAGCTGCTTTAAGTCCCATACCTGATGGCTCCATATCCACTGGCTGGAAATATACAGCACCAACAGTTAAAGGTCCAACTTCCTGATCTTGTTGATCGCCAACAGGAACCTCTTCGAAACCAGCTTCATCTGTGCTTGATGAGTGATCATGAGAGCTACTGCTTGACTCACTTGACGATGATGAAGATGATGACTGCTGTGTGTTACCACAAGCAGCTAATCCCAAAGTACCTGCTACGAGCAAAGCAATTAGTGACATGATTTTATTGTATTTTTTCATTACTTCTCCTCAATGTGTTATGAAAAAAATTAGAAAACTTATTATTCGGGTTTCTTGTTATTTAGCGCATGTTGCTTATATACTGCGATAATTCCAAGCACAAGCACAGCAACAATAGCTACTGCCTGAGCAATCAGGGTTTCCGCATATGGATACAATCCAAGCCAATCATTGGTTGGAACTCCTGCAACATACATGCCTGAAAGAAGTTCGCCTTCAATTAACGCGTGCACACCACCACCAGCGAAAATAATAACTAATAATGCCATTAAAACGCTTGTTGTGATAAAGAATGGACGAATCGGTATTTTAATAGAAGTGAATCGAATTATTAAGAAAATA
>JAUMUB010000114.1 GCA_030530905.1 Bifidobacteriaceae bacterium
TTTTTCACGACAGCTTTACGAGCTTCAAAGCGGTCCATACCAGCAAATTCACCTGTTGCTTCTACTGTATTGTCATCAACTTCACGCCATTGAGAGCTATCCTTCCAAGAAATGTTTTCTTGTGTGGTAGTGCCATCTGGCCAATTCACTTGTATTTCATTTACTAATGTAGGAGTTTGACCTGTTTGCACCGTTACCTTATCCAAAGGCGTGTATGAGATACCACTATGCTTTGGAATAGCGTTTGTATATGGCTTTACCGCTAGAAAATCATCGCAATATCCTGTGCTGTTTGCTTTTGCATAACAATATAAAGTTATCAGTGATGTTTCTGGAGTGAGAGAAATACTATAGGAGTTATACTCTGATGAAGTAACAGGAATACTTGTTTGATCGTCTCCATCATTAAATCGTTTGACGCCAAACCTCATGTCACCAGCTGTTTTTTTAGCTTGAACCCACACTTCAATTAACTGATTTCGGGCTTGTATGTCAACAAAGCGATTTTCAGCCCCTTGATTAGCGTTAACTTTCGTTGCTAATTTTCCAGTAAATGTATTATCTGCAACTCGTTCACCTCCAGACCAGACAGTATTTCCAACAGATTCTAGACTTGGGTCTGCAGCATATTGTTGTGGAATGTTAATAATTGACACGTCATCTACGAAACCTTCTCCATTAATAAGAACTTCCAATCTGTCAGTGTCTAATCCAGTTCTAAATACGCTACTTACAATTGTCCAGTCACTGTTATCTTCTGATGAAGCCGTATATATTTTTGTGGTGACAATGTTACCGTTACTGAGACGTATCTGAACAGTCGGAAGAGTATTTTTTTCTGGAGCAGATTTCACTGCTGCTAATACGCGAAGTGTTTGGTGTGTTCCTATGCTAATTGGTTCGCTTGATATTTCTTCGTTTTCTTGAACTGCAAGTGATAATTGGCCAGAACGTGCAAACTTGGATGAACGTTGTATTGCTGATCCAGTATTGCTCGTCCAAGTACTCCTATGAACTCCTTCTTTATTAAGCTCGAATCCGCCATCATATACTAGTTCAGTTGATGATGCTGAGGAGGTGTGTTCTGGAGATTGAATAGCACCACGAGTCGGATTATCATTCCATTTTACAATCGTAGATCCGGTAATATCAGGTATATCTTTATTGATAATCGCTCTACCGATCCAGTTTGATTGTTCTTCCCATTGGAATGCATTAACGCCTACGCGCTCTCCAACCTCTATATTATTTTCGCGTATATTGTTATGCTCTTCTTTGTCTAAATCTGGCCAATTAAATGTTGAATTGCCCCCATAGATGTTATAAGCCCATGTTCGAATATTTTCGTTTGTATTTCCATCAATTTTTACATCACCATTAGCTTGGAAAATGTTGTTTACCATGGTGAAAGCAGTATTATTACCGTTACCTTTTACAATATTTACTCCAGGATACAGAATAAATGTATTGTTATGAATCTTTGTATCAGCAGAGCCTGCAGCAAAGAATAAACGTGAACCTTCATTATGGCGTTCGCCACCTTGACCATCGTTAATTGAAATGTTGTAACGCATGGTTACGTTTGTTGATAAACCGCCGCATCCGCAGAACAGCATGAAACCACCCATATTGCCATGAGTAACGTTATATTCAAAAAGTGTTCCAGTAGTACCATAATCGGCATCAAAAGCTGTAGAGTCCCAAGTGCCGTTTGGCATTTGAGAATTAAACACATGATTATTGTAGTAATGAACGTAATCAGCATCCCATGGCCATAGTCCAGCGTTATTACCACCAGGAGATTTGCCCCCATGATGATTTGCATAATTCCAAACAGTGTTGTTATAAACTTTTGTTCCTGAAGCGAACTGGGTAACAATAGCGTCTCCAGCTATATCTGAAAGAATGTTATCGTGAACATCCATTGGACCCCATACTTGGAATGGATTATCTCGAATAGAACCACCCACTTCAGTACGGGATCTGAAATTGGAGCCTTCGTTAATACCAGAGCGTGACACATGCTTTAGCACATTATGGTGTACATGTAAATCCTCAAACCATGTTGGGATCACTTGATCTCCTGCGTATGCTTCAAATTGGATACCACCAGATCCACCTAAATCTTTTTCAGCTCTACCCAGAACATCATGAATATATAAATCGGAAATTTCAATACCCTTTGTAACTCCCCGATCTTCAGCTGCAACTACTACGCCACGTCGAATTTTCTGATAATCATTATGGTCGTTCGTATAGTTGGTTATTTCAAGATTGCGAATAACCCAATAATCTTGATTAAATAAGCGCACAGCGGCAGATTCAATACCTCGGCCAGCTTGACGTTTTAAAGCTGCCGGAACATCGGAATCTGCGGTCTCCTGCTGTCCTAATGCATGAATAATTGGCTTATTATCGTTAGGATCGCCATAAGCATCAATAGTAATTCGTTGTTCTGCTGTACCAGATCCCTTTGGGTGTAGTAAACCACGACATACACTGCCGCGCTTTAATAAAATAAAATCACCCGGATTAAAATCTCCGTGTGCATTAGCGAAATCAACTGATGACCACGGATCTTCCAACGTACCTTTTGCATTAATATTAAAAGGAACGCTACAATCGATATAATATGCTTTACGTCCTTGAGGTACTTGCGCAACTGCTGGGGTAGAAGATTTTCTTGCACCAATTGTGCGCTCTCCCAAACGTAATGCGATTGGGGTTTGTTTAGCATCGTCGGCAACACGTTCATCTGCTGCTAATGGTCGTAGAATACGTTGCGCATCGACCGCGTTAGAGTTAATAGGGTAGATAGCGCCTTCTCCAGTTCCAGCAGGAGCTTGAGGGATTGGTTGGAAACCTTGATGATATTGTTCGAATACAACTTCTGCAAGTGAGGCTGCATTAGATATTTCTTTGCTAGAACCATCCCAAGCACTTTTATAAGTAACTTTCATGCATGTGAAAGATTTATCATTCAGCGGAATTACTACATTTGATCTATCATCAGCAGGTCTACTTTCGTTAATAAGAGTAGTCCATTGAGTATTATCAGTAATGTTTGTTTCCGTTGTAATTGAAACAGTGTAATCTTTCATGCGACCAGAATTATTCGATGATGTTCGCAATACAAGTGATGCTCGTGAGATGTCATTACGCGCATTCATGTCTGCAGTGCAAATAGTAAGTGACATTGGCATTGAAGTTCTGCCATTACCAGCTCCCCAACGACCAGACCAAAAACTATTTGTGTCACCATCTAAAACACGATCTGCTGGGCCATTCCTACCTTCGTTTGTGGCAACAGAATCAGCTGAAGCTCGAAAATTGGTGGAATCAACTTTTGTATAATAGCCAGGTTCTTTTATCGAAGAAACATTGCTGTTGTTGGATTCCGCGGCAACAGCACTGGCAACATTTATTGGGATAAATGAACCAACCAATAACATTAGTATTGGCATACACCATTTTTTATTTTTCATTTTTAATCCTTGTAGTAAATATACATCATCGTATTTTCAGCAAAAACTTACGTCATTGTAGAGTATTGCATTAATTAATCATTGTACAGGAATGTTAAACAACTTGCGAATATGCGAAAGACGGTAGAATAAAATTTTTTTTTATCCTACCGTCCGAGAGAAGAAAAGAAGATGACTAAACCCGACATCCAAAGTTTGGGTGCTGAGTTCACACCTTCCAAACCTTAGTATACTATTTAACCTTAAAAATACCTTAGTTTTATCTAATTCGCATAAATAATTATAATAAGGAAATCGTTGAAATATCAGGGAAAGTTCGGATTATTAGCTGCTAAAAAAAATAAAAATTTTATTGATTTTAATAAAATCTACGTGTATTTTGCTAAAAATGTGCAATGCATTTTGTGATTTAGATCAAAAATATGTTAAAAGTGCAAGTGCAAAGTTGTTTAAAAAATTTC
>JAUMUB010000115.1 GCA_030530905.1 Bifidobacteriaceae bacterium
AGCCGGCATATTACCAAATGAGCCTATGAATTTTAATTGTATTTCTTGACCATGCTGTACTGCCAAATCAACACACATACGAAGAAGATTCGGCACAAGCTTATCGAAATCAACCGTTTCATCTGCTATCTGGCTTAAACTCTCATGTACCATTGCAATAGTTTGCACACGACGCTGAGCTTCATGAAGTTCTTTTTTAACCTCAATAGACTTTGTTTTTCGCGCCTGCAAACGTAAAAGCGCTGAAACAGCCTGAAGATTATTCTTCACACGATGATGAATCTCAGAAATTGTAGCATCCTTTACTTGCAAATCGCGTTCACGTCTGCGAATTTCCGTTACATCACGACATAATACAATAGCTCCGCAACGCTCCTTTTTATTGTAGAACGGCAGCGAGCGCATAAGAACCACAGTATGATTCTCTTCTAATTCAGCATCAACAGCAGCTTTACCAGTTAGAAGCAACGGCAAACTTTCTTGCACGCCACTTGTTCTATGAATAACACTAGTGCCAATCACACTTAAATATTTTCCTTGCATGTTGCTCAATGACCCTAAACGCCTAAAACAGCTAACAGCATTAGGTGACGAATACTCGATATTACCTTCTTTGCCAAGCACTATAAAGCCGTCAGCAACACGAGCATTATGACGTTGATGATTAATAATTGAATCCTTATACGGGAATTTTCCAAGCGGAATCATCTCAAATAAATGCTTACCAGCATTAATGCTTTCAGACTCATATCTACCGATTGATTCACGCGTGGTCATATTGGTTTCACGAACAACTAAACCTAAGGTTTTCTTATTATGACGAATTGGCGCATACACATTACATATCACATTCTTACCAACTGTGCGTAATTTTTTCGAGCGATATACTTCAGTGCCTGACATTGCTACTTCAATTTCGCTTACCACATCGTCGCTTACAGTATTGTCAACAACATCTTCACTGCGCGTAGTTATTGCTGTAGATGGACGACACTGTTCTGCAATCACATATTTACCATCACCACGCTGCAAAATCAGCAGTAGGTCTGAAAAACATAAATCTGCAATAACCTGCCAGTCTGCAACAAGCTGATGTAACCATTCTTTATCTGAAGTATCAAAATCAGGTCTTGTAGCCATAATATGCGTAAAATTAGCCATACACATATCATACGCACATATGTATACCTTGGTATACCCTATAGATGAAATATTTTCACAGTTTTTCTGGAGGCGTTATGGTGCCAGCTGACGACAAGCTATCAAATTATAACGAACAAGAGGAAAAGGCTCGTGCTCGCGTGGCGGCACAACGACAGCAAGCTATTCATGCGCAAGCGGAAGCTATTCGATCTCATGCTCAGGGTCGTGCAAAAGCTGTGGAAGAAAAAGCACGTGCAAAAGCAAATATTATTCTAGCAAAAGCTGAAGTGAGAGCGTGCAGGCTTGAAGGATTAGATGCAGCTCCTATACCAAGGAGAATTCGCTTAGACGTTCACGGACGTCCAAAACCAATGCTTCGTGGTTGGGTTCATGCTATTGCAGCTCCGTTGGCTTTAGCTGCCTGCATTGTATTAATTTGTTTAGCAAAACAGCCTGATATGAAAATCGCATGTGCTGTTTTTATGGTATGTTCACTTATTTTATTTGGTAATTCTGCCGCATACCATCTTGGCGATTGGTCGTACAAAACAACTGATATTCTGCGCCGTATTGACCATATGAACATTTTTCTGCTCATAGCGGGAACATACACGCCTACAGCATTTGCTTTAGAACCATTTTGGCGTGACATAATTATTACAGGAATCTGGTCATGCACCATTATTGCCGTTATTATGCATGTTATTTGGATTAATACTCCACGATGGTTGTATGTGATTGTTTACATCGTATTTGGCGTTGCAAGTGTTGGTTTTATAGGATTATTCTGGGTTTCACCATTTGCTGGGCCTAGTGTTACTATACTCATCGCTTCAGGCGGTTTATGCTATATTTTGGGCGCTATCGTATATACTTGCCGCTACCCTGACCCATGGCCGCGCGTTTTTGGATTCCATGAAATATTCCACTTAGGAACAGTTGCTGGTTACACTTGTCAGCTTATTGCTATTTATATGATTGTTATTCGCATGTGGACAATGTGACGAATTAAAGCTCTTATTACATATAAATAATTGCTCTGCAAAATTACTTTGCAGAGCAATTATTTATATAACAGTATAAAACTCTATTATGCGTTACTGTAACGGCTTAGCATCTTTAATCACTACTGAAATTTCTTTACCATTAGGAGCTTTATAGGAAACAGTGTCCCCCTTCTTTGCTCCAAGTATTGCTGCACCAATTGGTGACTCATCACTAATCACATCATAATCTGTAGCAACAGCCATATCACGAGAACCTAAAACGTAAGTCATCTCATTACCAGCGAGATCGATAGTAACAATCGAACCATTACCAACAGTACCAGCCTTAGGTGCTTTAACAAATTCTACGTTACGCAATTTAACTGTTAACTCGTTAATACGACCCTCATTTTTAGCTTGCTCTTCACGCGCTGCCTGATATCCGCCATTCTCAGACAAATCACCTTCAGCACGCGCAGCTGCAATACGCTCAGTAATCTCATCGCGATATGCGCCTTCGCGGTATGCAAGCTCTTCTTTTAACTTATCGTATGCTTCTTCTGTAAGCAGAACGGTTTTTTCTTCTGCCATAATACCTTCCTTTAAGCCTGAAATACTAATAATATCAGACTATTACTCATCGAGTAGAAATAATATCAACAACGAATACTAAAGTATCACCACCGCCAATACCTGCCTGCGGCACTCCACGAGAACCATATCCGTACTCTGGTGGAATTGACACCACTAAGCGTGAGCCGACGTTATGGCCTGGAACAGTCTGATCCCAACCTTTGATGACCTGACCAACACCAATAGAAAAACTAGCGGGCTGATGACGCTCAAAACTAGAATCAAATGCAGTATCCTTACCCCATACAACACCATGATAGTTTACGGTGACCGTATCACCACGGCGAACCATTGGACCATCGCCTTCAACTAATTCTACAACTTTTAAACCAGCAGGTGGTTCTGGAGTCTCGAACGTAATTTTAGGTGCAGCGCCGAACTCAGCATTAACTGTAGGCATATCCTGTGCCATATCACGTCTCCTAACCTATACGAATACTTATTGATGTATATTACAAAAATACAAATATAACAGAATATAAAGAATTTCAACATTCTACAACATTCAACGCAAGCCCACCTTGAGATGTTTCTTTATATTTCGACATCATATCAATGCCGGTTTCTTTCATGGTACGAATAGCTTTATCAAGGCTTACACGATGGCTACCATTGCCCAACAAAGCCATTTGTGCTGCACGAATTGCAGTGTTTGCAGCCATGGCGTTGCGTTCTATACACGGTATTTGCACTAAGCCACCCACGGGGTCACAAGTTAAGCCAAGATGGTGTTCAATACCTATTTCTGCAGCGTTTTCAACTTGTTCTATGCTACCACCAAGCACTTCACACAAGCCTGCGGCTGCCATAGAACAGGCAACTCCGATTTCACCCTGACAGCCTACTTCAGCTCCAGAAATTGAAGCATTCGTTTTAAACAGGTCGCCGATAACTCCTGCTGTAAGCAAAAATCGAATAATCTTCTCTTCTTCAGCATGTTCTACAAACTCCCAATAATATTGTAATACCGCTGGAATAACTCCAGCAGCACCATTTGTTGGTGCTGTAACAACTCTGCCACCACCAGCGTTCTCTTCACTCACAGCCATAGCAAAAACATTCACCCATAAAGAAGTATCAGAAAGAATATCATGAGATTTCTTATCTACATGCGC
>JAUMUB010000116.1 GCA_030530905.1 Bifidobacteriaceae bacterium
GGATTCAAGAGCATACAACGCTTGCTTCCACTCTTTAATAACCCACTTATAATCACACATGCGCTGATCTAGCATATGATAACCATGCTCATCAAAAAACTGCTCCACAATACGAACGTACTCTTGTTGCAGTTGCAACGCAGACATAATTTTTCCGCTTTGCAACACCATTGAGGGTGACATACAAGTAGTATCATTACTTAATGCAATATTGGCAGCATGGGGATTTTGTAAAGCGAAATTCTCAAAATCACACGGCACGTTATGAGCTCTGGCGTATTCAATAACACATAACACAAGATGCGTAGTTGCAAGCTTCATAAATGTTGACCATTGCAAACGATTAGAATCACCAATAATAACGTGCAAGCGCATAAACAATCCTGCTGGAGCATGTGGCTCATCACGGGTGTTAATCATAGGACGACTCCGTGTTGTTGCTGAAGAAATCACCTCATCCATGAATTCTGCACGCTGAGTGATAGAAAACCGATTATTCGCAAACCGGCCTGCACCTGTAAAAATCTGCCGACTAATTAAGAATGGGATTAACTGCTGTTCTAAATCCTGCAATGTAACAAAACGCCGAACAAGATAATTCTCATGACATCCAAAAGAGTTGCCGGCAGAATCCACATTGTTCTTAAACAAGTGAATTTTTACCCCTGAATCCTCAAATAAGCTTTCCTGCGCTTTATTTGCAAGATTAGCCATGATTTGTTCACCAGCTAAATCTTGTAATAATGCTTCATACGGATTACGTGCTTCCGCAGTAGCATACTCAGGGTGTGCTCCCACGTCCAAATACAATCTGGAACCGTTATTAACATACGTGTTTGTTGACCTAGCACGAGAGATAACTGGACGAAATATTGCAAGCGCCACCGATTGCGGATCCATGCTCTTGCGGCTAATATCATCAAAAATGATGTATTCCTGAGCGCTGTGATCTGAATCTGAATACTTATTTGAATTTGCGTTGGTTACGCTAATACCGTATTCGGTTTCGATACCGAAAATACGGTCAAACGTGTAATCATATTGTTCGTGTAAGCTTTGAGAATCCTCATTAATAACAGTGTCGCTTGCGCGAAGTTGAGGCATTATTCCCCACCTTTTTGAACGAAACTATTTACGTATTCTTGTGCGTTAGTTTCTAACACGCTTTCAATATCATCAAGCACGCTATCCAATGCTAGAGTTTCTTCCTCAACTTTACCTTGTGAATTATTGCGTGCTAACTGAGTATCTTGCTCATTTTGTTGCACGATATTGTCTTGTTGTACACTGGCTTGCTTCTGTTCGCGTACCATACTAGACCTTTCACTTGGCAAAACTATTTTATTGACAATCATACTCGAGTTTTGCATATCTGTTAACCATATTCTTAAAATAACTGTTTTAAAAACTTAAAGTTTTCTACGCTTGATACACTGAATAGACGCAAGGAGTATGCATGAATTCGCTTTTACAATTATTTTTTCAACGCCGTGGGTATACTGCCGAGTTTTTACAGGATATTGAAAACGATGAGCATGACGATTTGAAATCGATTCACGAATTGTGCGATGCTTTGCATGTGATACACACTGAGAGAAAGCGTATTGTTATTCTGCCTGACTTTGATACTGACGGAATCATGTCAGGTGTGTTGGGGTTTGCGGGAATGTGTGAACTGGGGTTTAACGTCTCCTTGTATCGTCCGAATCCTAACGACGGCTATGGTTTTACTCCTGATACAATTGATATTATTTGCAAACAGTATCCGGATACTCAAGCAATTATCACCTGCGATAATGGAGTGACTTGTGATGAGGGCGTTGAATATGCTCAACAGCATGGTATAAAAATGTTTGTTACCGACCATCATCAGCAGCAGAACGACCCTGTTGCTGATATTGTTGTTGACCCGTGCAGACTTGATGAAACATATAAGAATAAGAGTATTTGTGGCGCTTTCGTGCTTTGGCAAGTGTTGCACACGTATGCAAACAAGTATGCTGATTCGCTTGCGCAAGAGAATATTCAACGCTTGCGAGTTTTTGCCGGTATTGCCACTATTGGCGATTTGATGAGTTTACGATATGAAAACAGATCTCTTGTTAGAGAAGCTTATCAAACATGTCAGCAACTCATATCTACCCCCTCACAATATCTTTCTTCAATTCATTGTCATAGCAGCCAATATAAAACAGCGTTTACTGGTCTTCTTGCCATGTTACAAACTTTTGAACGCAACGGGAAACTGCGTGATATTGAGGATATTAACGCCGAATTCTTCGGTTTTGTTATCTCCCCTACGCTTAATTCCGTAAAACGCATGGATCAGATCACTGACATTGCTTTTGCCGTGTTTTTCATGCAACCGCAGGATAATAACGCACAACAACTGTATCAGCTCAATACACAGCGCAAAACGAAGGTTGCGAACACGCTTACGCAAATTCAGCATAGCGAACAACCTTATGCTCCTTACATTTATATTTCCCCCGCCTCACCAAGCATTGCTGGGCTTTTAGCCACTCAATTTATGTCAAAAACCCAGTATCCCACTCTTGTTCTTTCAAAATTTGGGAATGGAGAACTACGAGGATCAGGACGATCACCTCATTGGTTTAATTCTATTGAGGAAATTAATAATGCTGGCTTTTATGCTGCTGGTCATCAAGGCGCGTATGGAGTACGGTTACAAAGTGAAGAGGAATTACAGCCTTTATACGAGTTCCTTAAAAAACGGGTTACTAAAGAGTTAGCTGATAATCCTGATATTAATAAACCAAAACCAGCTGATATTTGTATTAGCACTCAAGAGCAAGTTGGCGATTGTAATATCGACATGAACTTATTTGTCGATTTTCTCCATGAGCTGGCCAACTATGAGCCGTTTGGCGTAGATTTTGAGAAGCCTGAAATTGAATTGCGCTTTAACTGTGATGATGCTCAATGGGTAGCAATTGGTCAACAGCAGCAGCATATTCGCTGTATTCTTCCACAAAAGTTTGTGATGCTTGCATGGAATAGTGCTGAGCATTTGCAAGAGTGGTCTAACGCGAAAGCTATTGCTGCGCGAGGACACTTATCGCTAAACACGTTTGGCGGTGTTGAATCAGCACAGTTTATTTGCGAGAGCGTACAAGTATTACAGTCTTAAAAGTATGCGCTTAAAGATTAATTTATGTTAGCAGTTATGCTTATATTCTTATAAGAGTAAACTGTTTTTCACACAAACATTCTTATATTTGCAATTCTCGACACATATCTTGATGCCAAATACCAACATCTAAATAGCGTTTACCCGAAACTACTTCATAACCGCAACGCGAATAAAAGCCCATTGCATGCTCCTGTGCTGACAAAAGTAAACGTATTGATGAATACCCTTCTTGCCTGCCAATTGATATAGCATACTTTTCTAAGGCAAACATCAACTGTGCGCCATAACCCTTACCACGAGCAAACTTGCGAACAGCTAATCGACCAATATGAAACTCATTCGAATCATCATCTCTTAGAAGTCTGCCAGTGCACACTGGAGTTTGCTCATGGTCTACGCCAAGTACATGAATTGTGGTCGCATAATCATCTCGCGCATCTACTTCTAACGCTAAAGGAACCTTCTGCTCATGTACGAACACTTCATAACGCACTTGTAGGGAACCAGAGCGAAGCATTTGAGAATGCTCATCCATTTGATCCCCTGAAGCCCATGAAAATAACAGTTGAGAACTATCTTGCACAATAGCGCACATATAAAGCCTTCCCAAGAATATAACTCATAGATTTTATGAGATAATAATATAAATCACATATGCAACTGTTATAAAAATG
>JAUMUB010000117.1 GCA_030530905.1 Bifidobacteriaceae bacterium
TTTTGATGATGAGATTTCTAGTCAAGTGATGCTGTTTTTTCAGTGGTCACCTTTTGGAATAGTATTTCAATTACCGTTTGATATTATTGGCGCAAATTGGCAAATAGCAGTATGTCGTTTTTTGGTTATAATGCTTTATGCTGGAATATTTATTGCAGTTAGTTTGTATTGTATGTCAAAACAAAACGTTTTATATGCTGCAAAGAGTAATACTGCTAAAGTTCATATTCAGGGTTTAGGCATATTTAAGCATGTTCCTAATAGTCAATTCGGAGCATTAGTCGCGCGTATACTTACTGTTAAATTACGTGATATGCGTTTTTACTACACGATTTTTATGATGATACTTGTGTCAGTGCTGGTAATTGTTGTTCCGATTCTGCGTGACGGTTTTGATGACCCTTCCTTGTTTTGGTTTGGTCTGATCTTTTCCTTAATAACGTTAATTGGTATGGAGGGTAATAATGTTGCGCTTGACGGTACACAATATATTTCACAGCAAACATACAATGTGCCAGGACGTGTAGATAGATTAGCTCATTTAATCGTTATGTCCGTATTTAATTTGATTTATGTTTGCATTGGTATTACCCTAATAGGGCTAATTATGGCTATTGTAGAACCAAATGCTCATAATTTTGATTTTTATTGGTATGGTTTTTGTGTTGTTCTGACAGTTGCTCTTGCACCTATTGGCATAGGTCAATTGACTTCAGTTGTTGTAATGTATCCTGTTCCAAGTATTGACAGTCCAACTGGTACTTCTCAAAGCACTGGGCTGAAAAAAGTTATTGTTCCAATTATTTCACTCATCATATTATATTTATCAACTACGCCAATGGTAGTAATGTTTATATTGCATATTTATTTCCCACAATGGAATCTCATAATAAAAGTATTATTGCCAATAGTTTGTTTGCTTAATATTGCTGTTTGTGACTATGTTGGCGTGATGTTAGGCGGTAGGCTTTTAGAGAAAAGACGTTTGCAAATTATTGAGCAGTTAGAATACTTTAAGTCGGTGTTAAAATAATTTTGACACTCTCATGATATTATAAATTCATTGAATAAAGCTTAATACGACTATATACGTCAACAGAAGAGGTAATATTTTGAGATCTGCTGCAGTGCATAAAAAAAGCGAGGATAAGCGTGTGCAGCGGCGATTAGTTGTAATTATGAGTGTTATTCTCACTATTTCATTATGTTGCACGTATATTACACTTGACATTTTAGATATTGCGCCAGGCTATTTAAGCTATAAAAGTGCTTCGAATGTGTTGCAGGAGCAGAACGAAGAAATATTAGCATCAGGGAATTATGCGGGTACATTAAAATCTGCTGCAATAGATAAGCATTTAGTTGAACAATATGTTAACGAGTTTTTAGATCAGACTAATCATAAGGATGATGTTTCAGTAATTATTGGTGATGAGAGTGGCAATATTTTGTCATCAGTTAATGCAGATACTTTACGTGAGCCTGCCTCCGTGCTGAAAACTGTGACTGCTCTTGCGGCAGCGAGCACGTTGGATATGGGTTCAACACTGGATACTGAAGTGTATCTTAAATATGAGCAGAATAACGAAGCAACCCTGATTTTAAAAGGCAATGGTGATATGCTGCTTGGTTCGGGTGCAAGTGATAGTACGCATATTAACGGACGAGCGGGATTAGAAACATTAGCTAAAAAGACTGCCTATAGTCTATCTCAACGCGGTGTGAAAAAAATTAAATTGGCGTATGATGATTCGCTATTTGAGGATAATCGTACGCCAGAGCATATTGGTAGTAATAATGATGAAAATCGTTATTATACGCCAGTTTCATCCATGGCAATTGATGGTGGAAGACAATGGAATGGTTCAGCACCTGCGAATCCAGATAGTTTTTCTGATTATCCAGTATTGAGTACAAATACTGCTGCAGATGTGGCTTCAATGTTCAAGCAGCGTTTGCAAGAGCAAGGTGTTGAGATTGATGGTGATATTAGCCGGCTAACAGTGAAAAAAGGTTCTCCAATCGCTTCAGTTCAGTCTGCTTCGTTGCATGAAATTATGGCGTTTATGATGAGGCATTCAGATAATACTTTGGCAGAGGAATTTGGACGATTAACTGCTTTGAAGCTTCAAACTGAAAATTCACCAGCTGGTGCTGTTCAAGCTGTGAAAAAAGCTTTGGAAAAATATAATATTAATACAACTGAGCTGCACATGAACGATTGTTCAGGATTGTCAGAAGGAACAAGAGTTAGCCCTTCGACCTTGTTTGAAATTCAAGTGCAGAATCTCAAGGCTAACGGTGCTGCTTCAGCTGCAGAAGGCTTAAGTGTGCCAGGACTTATCGGTACTGCGCGAAGAAGAATCATAGATGAACGCGATAAAGGATTACTGCGAGTTAAGACTGGAACATTGTCTTCAACAACAAGCATGACAGGTACGGCAACACGTGTGAATGGCGGTGCTATCGTGTTCACTATTTTAGTTAATAATTCCAGTGGTATTTATGTTGATGCACATTATATTGATGTGCTGTTAAGTAAGTTGGTGAGCTTGTAGATGGTGTACACAGCACAATTACGCAAAGCAGTAGGCTGTGTAAAATCTAGTTTGTTAAATGCGGGTTTTAGTGTTAATAAGCTTTTTAAACAACATGGACACCATGAGATCGCTCAGGATGCTCCACTTGTTTTAGTTGCATGCTCTGGGGGAAGAGATTCGTTAGCCCTAGCAGCAGTGAGTCAAATTGTATGCTCTTCAATGGGGTTGCGGTGTGGAGCAATTATTGTAGATCACGGCTTGCAAGAAGATTCTTATAAAGTGGCAGTGCAAGCACAAAAGCAATGCGAAAAGCTTGGTTTGAACCCTGTGAAAATCGCAAGCGTACGTCTTGAACAGGAAGCAATGCGGCGGCAAGGTGTAGAAGCTGCTGCGAGAGAGGCGCGATATAAGGCGATAGAAGAGTATTACAATCATGAACAAGCTCAAGCGTTGTTACTTGCACACACAAAAAATGATCAAGCAGAAACGGTGCTTATGGGCTTGTTGCGTTCTAGCGGGGTGGAATCCGTTGCTGGAATGAGCAAGATAAGTAATATGAGTACAATGCTTTTGCTTCGTCCTTTATTAGATGTAACGCGTGAAGAAACCACTCAAATTTGTAAAGACTTATCACTTACATGGTGGGATGATCCTACAAATGGTGAAGATAAGCGATTAAATGATACAATGCAGGAATATCCGTTGCGCTCTAGAGTTCGTGCACAGTTAATTCCATACGTGCAACAATTTTTTAGCGCAGATGTAGTGTCTCATATTGCACATAGTGCAGCAATTATGCAAGATGATGTTGATTATTTGCACGAGCAAACAATCCCAGCTTTCCAGCAATCAGTAAGCTTAATTAACGATAATTGTGTGGAAATTTCCATACAAGATTTAAAAAATTATCATGTGGCAATTCGGCGTAGAGTAATAGTGCAAGCATGTAATCTTTTGCAGCTTGAGATAAGTTCCAAGCATATTGCAGCCATTGATGAGTTTATTTCAAATTGGCATGGGCAAGGTTCTGTGAAACTTCCCAGTAAATTCACAGCTAATCATATGGAATTCGTCATTCGCATATGCAAAGATAGTGTGTATGCAAATCGCTGATATTCAAAATGAGATTGATCATGAACTCATTTCACGAGATGATCTACTGCAACGAATAAAAGAAGTTGCTGACAAAGTTAGTGTAGAATACAAAGACAAGAATGTTTTGCTTGTGTCTGTGCTCAAAGGTGCTATGAATACTTTAGTAGCATTCTCA
>JAUMUB010000118.1 GCA_030530905.1 Bifidobacteriaceae bacterium
TCGCAAACAGTGCGTATTGGGTTTGTAATATACAATCCTCCAACTGTTGAATAATGATGTGTGGGAATTGTTTTGTGGAAAACTCGTATTCGTCTACTAAACAGCTTCGTTCTAAAATGCGATTGAGAAATAATGTCAAAAGTATTGGGGAAATCTCCTCCTACCCAAACCCATGCTGCTGTTAGCGCGCACGCAATTGTGTCTCTCGGGACTGAATGCGCCACAATCATACTTCGTCCCCAAATAGTGTCAGATTCTTTTGTGACGTATACAGTGTGTTCGTCTAAACATTGGAGCGTTCCTAAATCCGTAAGATGTTGTTGAGCCAATTTACCAGGTAGTGTTTGTGAAGCCAAAATTGAAGATTGCTCCGAGTAGTTGCTCGCGTTTGTTGAGGTTTTCGCGTGGAATGATGCAGGCTTGCTATAGCTCGTTTTTTGTGAGGTGTGTTGTGTCTTCATGTATGAAGATTAACAATATTAAAAATTGAGTAAAAACGAATTTTTGAAAAATGTGGAAAAGTGGAATATTATATACAGTTTTAAACTGTTCTTTTACTAGTTATTTTTGTATTAATGTTATTTTAGAAAGATTAGAAAAATAGGAAATCGTATTAAAAAATACTCGGCGTAATGTGCAGATAGGGTGATCTGTCCGCGCTGGGCTTAATAATCAGAAACTATGAGTCATATTTTAGTGAATGTTGCTTGGCCATATGCAAATGGTCCACGACACATAGGTCATGTAGCAGGTTTTGGTGTTCCATCAGACGTGTATGCGCGATATCAGCGTATGAATGGTAATGATGTGCTTATGGTTTCTGGTACAGATGAGCATGGTACTCCAATTCTTGTTGAAGCAGATAAAGAGGGTGTAACAGCTCAGGAGCTAGCAAATCGATATAATCGTGTGATTGCGAAAGATTTGTGTGATTTAGGTTTAAGTTACGATTTATTCACACGTACTACAACGGGCAATCATGAGCATGTTGTACAGGAAATGTTCAAGCAATGTCTTGAAAACGGTTATATCTACAAGGGTACACAAAAGGTTGCAATTTCACCTTCAACCGGTCGAACTCTTCCAGATCGTTATATTGAGGGTGAATGTCCAATTTGTCATGCTCAAGGCGCTCGCGGTGACCAATGTGATAATTGTGGTAATGAGCTTGATCCAGACGAGTTGATTAATCCAGTATCAAAAATTAATGGGGAAACTCCACGTTTTGAGGAAACAGAGCATTACTTCTTGGATTTACCAGCGTTGGCGCACGCTAATTTGTCATGGTTGAAAACCCGTGAAGATTGGCGTACTAATGTTATTAACTTCTCAATCGGATTGTTTAAAGAAGTGAAGCCTCGTGCGATTACTCGCGATATTGACTGGGGTATTCCTGTACCGGTTAAGGGTTGGATTGACAATCCTAATAAAAAATTGTACGTATGGTTTGATGCAGTTATTGGCTATTTGTCAGCATCAATTGAGTGGGCTCGTCGTCAAGGTGATCCTGAAGCGTGGCGCGCATGGTGGAATGACCCACAAACACCTGGATATTATTTCATGGGCAAGGATAATATTACATTCCATTCTCAGATTTGGCCTTCAGAAATGCTTGCATACAATGGGCAAGGCTCGCATGAGGGGACTACAGGCGAGTTGGGTCCTTTGAGCCTACCTGAGCAAGTTGTAGCTTCTGAGTTTATGACTATGGAAGGTAAGAAGTTTAGTTCTTCACGCGGCATTGTTATTTATGTGAAAGATATTCTTTCTCGCTATCCTGTTGATGCTGTTCGCTATTACATTTCTGTGGCAGGTCCTGAAAATTCTGATGCTGATTTCACATGGTCTGAGTTTGTACGTCATAATAATGAAGAGTTAGCTGCAAGTTGGGGTAACTTAGTCAATCGTGTAGCTAATCTTATTCACAAGAATTTTGGTGAAATTCCTGCTCTTGATGAAGATTCAATGACTCTTGAAGATCGTGCTTTGTTAGAGGAAACCGCGGGCGCATTTGACGTGGTTGGCGGCTTCCTGGAGCATCATCATCAGAAGAATGCTTTGCATGAGACAATGCGCATTGTCGGTGATATTAATAAGTATATTTCTTCAACCGAGCCATGGAAGATTAAGGATAATCCTAATCGTTTGGCTACGGTACTTCATGTGGCAGCTCAAGCTGTAAATGATGCGAATCATTTACTTGCACCGTTTTTACCTCACGCTTCACAGAAGGTGTGGGAAGCACTTGGTGGTGAGGGCGTGTTTTCACCATTACCTCATATTGAGGAAGTTGAAGATCTTGATAAGCCAGGATTTAGCTATCCAATTATTACAGGCACATATCGCTTAGGCGAGAATGTTCATCCATGGAAGAGTGAGCCTTTAGTGGTTGGTGCAACAGTTCCAAAGCCTCAGCCTATTTTCGCTAAGATTCCACCTGAGGCTGTTGAAGAAGAGCTTAAGCGTTTTGATGAGGAATTAAAAGCACGTCAAGAAGCAGCTCAAAAGCGTTTTGCTGAGGAACAAGCAAAGCTTCAATAATTTCATAAATTAATAATAAGCGTGTAGTATGCGTTTGCAAGAAGTCCTAGATTCGTATGATTCTAGGGCTTCTTCATTTGTTAGGCTTTTCTCGCTTACAAAATATTATTTTATGCTCGTATAATAAATAACAGTTCGTACAGTAAGTATGAGTACTGCTTATGGGTAAAAGCGAGTAAATTAGCGTAAGCGCGCTATGAGAGTATTTTTGAGGATTATATGGCAAAACATCATCATCGTGACCGCAGTTGGCCTCAAAAGCCGGAGAGTTTACCAGAGTATGCGCAGGTTATCGATAATCATACGCATGTAGCCTCAGTAGTACCCTTTGCACAAGCAATGAGTCATGAGGCTGAAATAAAAGGGCAACCATATGTTCCAGTGTATAGTGTGCAAGAGTTGTTAGAACAGGCTAAAAGTGTTGGAGTATCGGGTATTATCGATGTCGGTTGCGAATTGCCGAATTTGCAAACTGCAGTTGATATGGCGATTGACTATCCTGACCAGGTGCATTGTGCTTTGGCTATTCACCCAAATGAGGCTGTTAAACACGGTCACCGCTCTGCAGCTGGTGCTGATGGTTTACCTTTGCAATATAAGCCATACCATGATGTTTCTTTTGAAGATGCAATTACAAAAGTGCATGAACTAGCTGTTCAATACCCTGAACAGGTGGTTGCTATTGGTGAAACAGGTATGGATTTGTTCCGAACAGGAGAACAAGTGCAAGATTTGCAACGTGAAGCTTTTCGAGAGCATATTGCATTAGCTAAAGAGTTGGATTTGCCAATGCAGATTCATGATCGTGATGCTCATAAGCAGGTTATCGATACGTTGCTTGCGGATGGTAGTCCTGAAAAAACAGTGTTTCATAGTTATTCAGGCGATGCTCAAATGGCTCAGATTGCAAGAGAACAGGGATGGTATTTGAGTTTCTCTGGCACTGTGAGCTATAAGGGCAATGAGGGTATTCGTGAGTCCGCAAGAATTATCGGCCTTGATCATATTCTAGTGGAAACTGATGCGCCTTATTTGACGCCAATGCCGTATCGAGGGCGTACTAATTCTCCATATATGATTCCGTATACTCTGCAATGCTTATCTGATGTTTTGGATCTTCCAGTTGAAAAGGTTGCTCAAATAACGCGTGAAAATACACGAACTGTATATGGGATTTAATTTTCTATTTTAATGAGATCATAGTTTAAAATGCTGTTATTCCACTATTTTAAATTACT
>JAUMUB010000119.1 GCA_030530905.1 Bifidobacteriaceae bacterium
CAATTTTGCAAGTTTAAGAGCAGCCTCATTAGCTTCTGTTCCTGAATTACAAAAATATATTTTTGAACCTGTAGGCGCTTGCGCGTGAGATAGCAAAGTTTTTGCTAACTCAATTTGATTAACAGATGCAAAATAGTTGCTAATATGAGCCATAGAAGCAGCTTGTTTACTTACTGCCTCAACCCATTTAGGATGCGCATAGCCCAAAGCGTTTACTGCAATTCCTGCTAACAAATCGATATACTCATTACCATCTACATCCCAAATTCTTGAACCTTTTGCATGATCCATCACTCGCAATGGTGTACCAAATACGTTCACATGAACTTGCGCGTATTCGTTTAAGTATTGTTTATCTATGACATTTTGCATGTTTACTTCCATCTCATCTCCATACCATCGCCTGGTACGACCATGGTTCCAACACCTTCTTGAGTAAAGACCTCATTTAAAATCGAATGCGGTTCTCGCCCATCAATAATATGCGCTTGAGGTACGCCCCCTTCAATCGCTCTCATGCATGCGCGTAACTTCGGGCGCATACCTGATTCAATATCATCAAATTGTTGTTTCAATTTTTCTAAACCGATTGTTTGAACAAGCGTATGACGATCTGGCCAATGCAAATAGTATCCCTCAACATCAGTAAGAACCATCAACTTTTTAGCATGTAATGCACATGCGATCGCCGCTGCCGCAAAATCAGCGTTCACATTCAATATTTCAGACGTATTCTCACTATTAGGTGCGATTGTTGAAATTACTGGGATTTGACCATTATCAATAACGTTGATGATAGCATTAGTGTTCACATGATCAATATCACCAACTAGTCCAATATCGATTTTTTTACCGTCAACTTCGGGCATATATTTTTTTGCTGTGAAAACGTGCGCATCCTCGCCTGACATGCCCACTGCTAATGGGCCAAACTGGTTAATTAAATTTACGATATCTCGAGAAATTTTTCCTGATAACACCATGCGTGCAATCTCGATTATTTCAGGCGTTGTAACTCTCAGTCCTGCTTTAAACGTAGAAGTGATATTGAGTTTTTCTAACATTTCACTAATTTGCGGACCGCCTCCATGTACGACAACTGGAAAAATGCCGATTTGTCGTAAGAAAACAATGTCTGCTGCAAAGTCACGCTGCAACTTTTCATTAACCATTGCATTGCCACCAAATTTGATAACCACGCAATGACCAGCAAACTCACGAATCCACGGTAACGCTTCAATCAGCACTTTTGCCTTTACCACAGGCGAAATATTATGATTAAAATCAACTAGATCTGAATATTTAGCGACCATTATTTTCCTTAAGACTCGTAGTCCGCGTTAATATGCACGTACTCGTGTGTAAGATCATCAGTCCAAACTTCAGCTTGCCGTGTTCCAGCATGAAGATCAATGTTTATTTGCACAAGACGATCTGTCATATTCACTAATGAACGTGGTTGTGATGGTTGACCACTTTCGCACACCTTTACGCCATTAATTTCCACGTCAACTTGCATAGGATCATATGGGGCAACCGCTTGCGGTACTGTGCCAAGCGAACTAACAACTCTACCCCAATTTGGGTCTTCACCATAAATTGCACACTTGAGCAAATTTGAAGCTGCCACTGCACGCGCACAAGCTAATGCAGCATCTTCGCTAGTTGCGTTACGAACGCTAATACAAATATCATGACTTGCACCCTCACCATCACCGATAATCTGGCGCGACAACTGCGAACATGCTTGTTGCACTAATGCTTGAAACTCATCCATGTCAGGCTCAACACCTGAAGCTCCAGAAGCTAACAATAAAACCGTGTCATTTGTTGACATGCAACCATCTACGTCAATACGATTAAACGAGTATTCCACTCCTTGCATCAGGCTAGATTGTAACGCGCCAGCAGAAACCACAGCATCCGTGGTAATCACACATAGCATGGTTGCTAATTGTGGGGCAATCATTCCAGAACCTTTTACCATGCCACCGATACGATAGCCATTCCCCTCTAATGCAACCGTTTTAGGTTTGGTATCAGTTGTCATAATGGCGTGTGCCGCATTCATGCCAGAGCGTTCAGTGGTATCTAATGCTACGTAAGCGTTAGATACTCCTTCTAGAACATTCTGTAGTGGAAGAAGTTCCCCAATAAGTCCTGTTGAACATACGGCAACTTTTTCTTGCTCACATTTTATAACTTCAGCAACCGCTTGAGCTGTTTTCTCTGACTGCTCATACCCCGCATTTCCTGTGCAAGCGTTCGCGCCACCCGAATTTAATACTACAGCTTTAATATGCCCGTCTTGTACTGCTTTTCTCGACCACTGCACAGGAGCTGCACAAAATCGGTTAGCGGTAAACACTCCTGCACAAGCATCTAATGGTCCAATATTTTCCACTAATGCTAAATCTAATTTTCCCTCTACTGAGGATATTCCTGCGCTTACTCCGCTTGCACGAAAACCTTTTGGAAATGTAACACTCATGGTGCAACTCCTATCTTTGACAATCCTGCATCCTCTGGCAAGCCTAAAGCAATGTTTAAGGATTGTGTTGCTTGACCTGCTGTACCTCGATATAAGTTATCAATAGCACAAAAAGCGTAAAGTCTTTGTGCCTTGCGGTCTACACAAACTTGAATATCAGCGTTATTACTTCCTAAAACATTTGCCGTGTTAGGAATTCTACCTTGCTCTAGAACGTGAATAAATTGTTCACCAAGATATGCTTCACTATAAACTTTTGCTATTTCCTCATCATTTAAGGCTGCAGCTTTTTCGCTTAACGGCGCCGAAACAACTGCCATAATTCCTCGTGACATTGGCACAAGTATTGGCGTGAAACCTAATGTAAAGTCTGAGTATTGATATGTGCCACCTGAGGCATGTATGAAGTTTTGTATCATTTCTGGTATGTGACGATGGCTGCCACCTACCGAATATGGTTGAGCATTGTTAAATGCTTCAGATGCTAAAAGCAATGGTTTTGTGAGGTTTTTACCTGCTCCCGAGTATCCAACAGCACAATCTGCAACTATGTTTCTCTGAATAAGATTATGAGCTATTGCTGGAGCTATTGCTAAGCTAACAGCGGTAACATTACAACCCGTCCCTGCGATATGTTTTGCTTGCGCAATATTGGCACGCTGTTTTTCATTATTCGCATTTATTATCAACTCTGGCATTCCATACACCCACGAGTTATAGTATGTGCCACCATAATATTCATCCCATTGCAACTTGCTTTCTAAGCGATGGTCTGCTCCTAAATCAACAACAATTGTGTTGGAACTAATTTGTTCTGCAAGTGCTCCTGATTTTCCATGAGGTAAAGCTAAGAAAACGATATCGTATTGTGATAATTGTTCTGCGTTTATGCTTTGAATTGGCATATTTGCATACTGTGGAACGTGTGCGAGATGCTCTCCTAATAATGTCCCAGCAGATGAGTGCCCCATAACAGCGCTAAGCTGTAATTGTGGGTGTTGCGCAAGGATACGAACTACTTCACCACCGGCGTAACCACTTGCCCCAACTACTGCAACACTATATGTCATACGCACTCCTTAACCATGTATGAATAATTATACACAGTGCTGTATATTATGCAAATATATAAAAAGAGGTGTTTCACAACACCTCTCTCTTTACACTTGTTATAGCAACAATACACTATTTGTGCATTAGAGATTCAAAAAACTCAAATCCTGAAACTGATAATATCCCAAGAATCCAAGAACAAGGAAAATGC
>JAUMUB010000120.1 GCA_030530905.1 Bifidobacteriaceae bacterium
CACTTGATTTAAATAGCCTACAGAGTGTTTTTGTGAATCGAGAACTGAAATAATATATTCGTTATTTTGCTCATCAGTTGCCTCATAAATTCGAGAGTTCTCAACCAAATCATCCGCAATATGACTACGAATAAGATGAGTTGTGGCGCTAGTATCACTTTTTCGAGTAAGAGTATTAATGTGTAGATTAATATTGCGAAGAGAATGGATAATATGCATTCCCCAAATACCACTATTAGGGACACCAAAAATAAAACGAAATAGTAGACCTAAAGAGCGTCCGAAAGCAAAAGAAATAAGAACGGTAGAAAACCCGTGAATGCCAAGAGCGATTTGTAAAGAGGCAAGAATGAACAGTGAATTCCAACACCAGCGCACGCTAGGGCGTAATAATCTAGGTCCTGCAACGGTTAGGAAAGTAGCTAAACCGGCATAAATATCGGGAATTATAGAGGTTGGATTAGGCTCTCCAGATACGATGAGCGTATGGACAAGATTGTCAGGGGCGAAGTAGAATAGAACTATTGAAACAAGAGTGATAAGCGCATAGCTTGCAATTGTTGAAACAACCGTGAATAGCCCTTGAACCCATTCTCGTTGTATCAGCATTTGACACAATATTACAATAACAACTGTGATTGAAAGTAGTTGTTGCAATAAGGTGGAAGGAATTTCAACAAGCCAGTTAAATTGAGAAATAGCGTTACGAGCATCCAGTGCAACTCCAGAAGTGATACCTCGCGTATAATTCGTGATAAGCAATATGAGTAGCACGAATGCAAAAGAGAACGCACTATACATTAAGTCAATAAAGTTACGTGTACGTGCGGGTGCGGTGTCCTCAATTTTTACCTTATTTGAAGATACACGATGTATTTTTTGCAGTTGAATATTCGCGGACATAACACATTCTATTTCGTAAAATGAACTAATTGCTCAGCTAAACCAGTGTAAATATCAGGTGTAAGACTGCTTAAGCGGGCAGCGGTTGCATCATCGAATGGCATTGAATTAATAAAATCTTGAACATCCTGGTGAGAGATTTCATGACCGCGCATAAGTTCCTTAACCTTTTCATACGGATTTTCCATGCCTTGGACTCCAGCAAGAGATTGAGCACGCATTACAGTTTGGATGGCTTCGCCAAGAACTTCCCAATTACTTTCTAATTCTTGCGTTAGTACCTCTTTATTAGGAACAATACCTTTAAGACCACCAAGCAAATTGTGCAATGCGAGTAGGGAATAGCCCAAAGCTGCACCAATATTACGTTGAGTGGTTGAGTCCGTAAGATCACGCTGCCAACGACTTTCTACAAGAGTTGTAGATAAGGTGTCTAAGAAGGAGCAAGAAAGCTCAAAGTTAGCTTCAGCATTTTCAAAACGGATTGGATTCACCTTATGAGGCATCGTAGAAGAACCTGTAGCACCCTGTACAGGAATCTGCTTAAAAATGCCTCGTGAAATATACATCCATGTGTCAACACATAGGTTATGAGCAATACGATTAAAATGACTTATAGTTCCGTAAAGCTCAGCTTGCCAATCATGACTTTCAATTTGAGTAGTGAGCGGATTAAAAGTTAAGCCCATTCGATTATTTACAAACTCTTGAGAAATCTTAATCCAATCAGCATCAGGAATTGTTATGCTATGTGCAGAAAAAGTACCGGTTGCACCATTAAATTTTCCTAAAAACTCTTGATGCTTAATTTTATGTAATTGGCGCTGCAAACGGTAGATGAACACAGCTAATTCTTTACCTAAAGTGGTTGGAGTTGCAGGCTGACCATGGGTAAGAGCTAACATTGGTAAGTTCTTATATTCTAAAGCCATTTTTTCAAGCTGCTCAATAAGTTGAAAAGCGTGAGTTTGCCACACTTCTTCAATAGCATGTTTTACACATCGAGAAACTGAAATATTGTTAATATCTTCAGAAGTACATGCAAAATGCACTAAAGGTTTTAAACGAGCTAATTGAGTTTGCTCACCAAGTACGCTTGTAGCCTTGTCGAGCATTTCATCGATATAATATTCAATTGCTTTTACATCATGTTTGGTAACTTGCTCAAACTTTTGAATTTCTTCAATGCTTGTATTATCGAAATTTTGAACAATACTACGTAAATATGCAATTTCAGCGTCAGTTAAAGGCTTAACACCAGGAACAATAGGCTGAAAATTATTATTCTCATAACCGTTTGCAAGCAGAATCATCCACTCGATTTCAACAAAAATGCGCTGTTTATTTAAAGCTGGTTCACTTAAGAATTCAACTAAATCTTGTGTTTGCTTGCGGTAACGTCCATCAAGAGAAGTAAGCGGTATCATTGGTTCAATCTCAGTAAGCTTCATAATATTCTAGAGTACTAAAACCCACAAACCATGCTTATTCCACAAATAATAAAAAATGTTGATATTGTAGCAAAAATAATAATTTAACGTTTCATACGTCCTTGCCAATACGTGGTTTCAATCTTTTTAACATTACCGTGAATTTGTTTAAAATCTTCTTCCTGGTAACGTAATTTCTCAGACCCTATTTGTTGAGCGTTTTTAAAAGAAGCTTCATGATATTTTAAATCGTGGGTGAGTTCGATCGCTCTCGCATCTTTTACATGAGTAGTGTATGCGGTGTTGCGATTATGCGAGGAATGCTTATCATATGATTGCTCTTGCGGGGTAGAAGATGAGAGGGTATGTGGTTTTGACAGCTTTTGAGTATTCCCACGAATCGTCACCCAGTTTTCGCGGTGCGTAGGATTAGGCTGAGCGTCAAGATTATGAACAAGCTCTGTTTTCATTTCAATACTCGTAACCTGAACATGTTGTGGAATCCTATGATTCGCAATTGGAGAGCCAGCGGTAATCACATGACGTATGGAAAAATCGTGGTCGCCGCTTGCAATACTTGCAGCGACTAGACCGCCTTGTGAGTGTCCAACAAGAGTTACATTATCATAAGGTTGAATACCGGCCTGTTTCATTGCATAACGAACCATGCGCGCACTATCAGCGTTCATCTGATGAGCTGGACTTGATAATTCCAAATTTTGTGGCCAGCCGAAAGGGGAATCAGGCATACCGTCAGTTCCAGGAATAAGAACTATCCATGATTGCGTGTTATCAAAGTGCTGCAGACGTTGAATGGCGATAGTGCCGTAACTAAGACCTGTAGTTTCATTACTTGCATGAGCGTATGTTTGGTTAGAAAGACGACGTAATTGTGAAATGGTATCCTGCATAGAACCCATTTCCTGTACAACAGGTTTACTCGGGGTTTGTTGCGTTAATTCAATATTATTGCCTTGAGCCTTATTCATAAATGGCGCAGTGCCTGCGGCAAGAAGACTGGTTAGTGCAGGCATTGGCTCTTGAGAGTGATTACGCGCTCGTTTCATTGCAAATGGATTTTGTATGATTGAAGAATGTTGTAATGGCATAGCGCTCAAAGCTAAAAAGCGCAGTAAGCTTTCTTGGAACATAGAAGTATCTTCAATAGTATTTATTAAAGCTTGAGATGATAACCCATGCTGAGAGACATGATATGCCGCACGCGCTCCAATACTAAAAGCTCCAATAAAAGGAAATACAGTTAATAGTTGGCTAATTAGATTCTCAACATGTGATTCAGTTTGAGAGTACAAAGAATATGCGCGAGCTAGAGCATTTTGAATTCGATCAAATTCATGAGTAAATTTTGTACAAAGGCGAATATGATTATCAA
>JAUMUB010000121.1 GCA_030530905.1 Bifidobacteriaceae bacterium
AACGGGCCTTAACTTCGACCAGGACAGTCACTTGCTTCCCTTGCTGTGCCGCCAACCCTAAAGCTTTTGCTAAAACTAGCGTATTGTATGCTTTATGCATCGATAATGGTTTTCGATCTTTAGGATCAGACTTCACATACGTACGAACTTGCCATGCTAGAGCTAAGATTATTACGCCAACAAGAAGCATAATACAGCTAACAAACCATGGAACTCCACCTATGCTGATATTAAGGCGTTCTACCGCAAGCATGAGAATTACGCCTGCGCAGATACCTATTAAACATGCAAGTAAATACTGCCACCATTGTGTTCGACGAGCTTGCATTTATATCTCCCCTAAAATCCATGAGTCTGTTAATACGCCAACATTATTAGCATCAGGAGCCATTGCCAAAAGATAAGAAACCGGATCATTATTGCACGAAGCATCAGCTTCAATATCAAGCCAAGGAGCAAGTATGGCTGCGGTTTGCATTGCGTGAGGATATAAAACTGTGCTCCTTTGAGCTACTGGATCATTCATCTGCACTACATGCATTTCAACGCCTAAATCCTGACTAATATCTTCAACTAGATCCACTAGTTCACTATCTGTCATAGACGTTGATAAGCTGATAACCGCGCTCTCCTCATCACGTGTGCTCATGTTAGTAACGTGATATAAAGGCGATATTCCCACAACCTGATTGCCCTTTATAGTATCTAAAGATACGATAGCACTTCTAAATGCATGTTCACTATCTTGACGATTACTTATTAAAGAAATAATCGCATGTTTGAACACTAGAGGATTATCCAAAATATCATCTTCATGCTGGTTGTGCTGTTGCACACCTGCTTTAACATGTGTTGATGCTTCAGCTGCAGCTAAGCTTGCCTTATTAGGCTCGCTAAAAACATCTGATTCGTTATCACGAGTTGCGCTGAACACAACCTCATCTACACCCATATTCTCTTGACGAACATGTATATCAGCATGAATACTATACACATCTGGCATATGCAGTATTGCTTCGCATACTTCTTGCAACAATTCTTCCACAATACGCACTTGATTACAACGCTGTTCGACCACATAGCGCACTCGATGTATGAGCTGCTGATAGTCAACAATATTATTAACCTCTTGCACGCTTTGTGCATGCGATACGCTCACTTGCACATCAACATGTAATACTCCGAAAATAGACGGAAATCCGTCTATTGAACTAGTGGAGTTCAAAGGACGGATTCCCTTAATAGAAATTGTATCCATACCAGTTATCACTATTCGCTTTGCGCAGATGACACGTTTTGCAATGATTCTGGAATTGGCACTGGTGGCTGAGATGATACTGGACGATGCTCATCAGATAGCCACAATTCGCGTTCTGGAGCTTTGCGAATATTTGCGAAAATCTCCGCAAGTTCCTTCTCATTTAACGTTTCTTTTTCTAATAATTGACGTACTAATTCATCAAGAACATCACGATTATTATTAATTACTTCCCAAGCTTCAGTATGAGCTCGTTCTACAAGTTTCAACACTTCTTCATCAATAATTTGCGCTGTCTTATCAGAATACTTGCGAGCTTGCAATCCATCTAAACCAGAATCCTGATTATCCTCATCAGACCATTTAATTGCGCCTAAGCGTGATGAGAAACCGTATTCCAAAACCATATGACGCGCAATTGCAGTTGCCTTCTCAATATCATTTGAAGCACCCGTTGTTGGATCATGGAAAACCACTTCCTCAGCAACACGGCCACCCATTGCATAAGCCATCTGATCAAGCAACTCATTACGACTTTGTGAATAGCGATCCTGAGTTGGCATTACCGCAGTATAACCTAATGCTCGTCCACGTGGAAGAATGGTTACCTTAGTAACTGGGTCAGTATTTTGCATTGCTGCAGCAACTAATGCGTGACCACCCTCATGATATGCGGTATTACGCAATTCTTCTAATGCCATACCACGAGACACACGCTTTGGGCCAGCCTGAACTCGATCAATCGCCTCATCAATAGCACGATTATCAATAAGCTGCGCACCTGCGCGAGCACATAATAATGCAGCTTCGTTCAACACATTTGCCAAATCCGCGCCCGTAAAACCAGGTGTTCGAACTGCGACCATATGAAGATCAACATCTGGAACAAAAGGCTTGCCTTTTGCGTGCACCTACAAAATTGCTTCACGTCCTTCAAGATCAGGAGCTTCTACTCGCACTTGGCGATCAAAACGACCTGGACGTAATAATGCTTGGTCTAACACGTCTGGTCGGTTAGTTGCTGCGATAATAATCAAATTAGTATCGTTTTCAAAACCATCCATTTCTACAAGAAGCTGATTCAAAGTCTGCTCACGCTCATCATGACCACCACTCATACCTGAGCCACGTTTACGACCAACAGCATCAATCTCGTCAATGAAGATAATCGCTGGAGCATGTTTCTTCGCCTCGTCAAATAGCTCACGAACACGTGAAGCACCAAGACCCACAAACATTTCCACGAAATCTGATCCTGCCATGGAGTAGAATGGCACACCTGCCTCGCCTGCAATAGCACGAGCTAACAAAGTTTTACCAGTTCCTGGAGGGCCGTACAATAAAACACCACGAGGAATACGAGCGCCAAGTGCCTTATATTTTGAAGGATCCTTTAAGAAGTCTTTAATTTCTTCAACTTCTTGTACAGCAGCTTCTTCACCAGCGACATCACTGAACTTAGTATTAGGGGTTTCACCTTCGAGCAACTTTCCGCTGTTCTTTTTCCCACCCATGTTCAGAATGCCACCGTTAGCGCCGCCAATGCGACCAAGCATGAACCATAAGAAGCCTAAGAAAATTAAGGTTGGAATAAGTGAGGACACTATTGATTCCAACATGCTGCCTTCAGCAATGCTTACCGTCCAGCCTTTAGGGAACTTACCCTTTTCAACTAAGCTAGCAATCTGAGAACCTTGCGCGAAAGTGTAAGAGAACTGCACGTTCTTACCATAGTTCTTTTGCTTACCATCTACAGTTTTCACATAATCTGACTTTAACTTCAATGTAACTGACTGCTTGTTATCAACAACAGTTACATAATTAACAGTATCGCCTTTTAATAAGGAAATACCATCTTTAGTGTCAATCTGCTGTACAGCATTAAGCATATTGAAAATTTGGAATGACGCAAACACTAATAACACTAGTGCAGCAAGCCACATTCCGGGGTTTTTCCAAAATGGCTTACCCTTAGGATTTTTCTTATTATTATTGGAGTTATTTTCATCCGTGTTATTAAAAGGATTAAACGGATTCTTACTTCCTCCTGGTAAGCTATTTTTTGGTCCCTGAGGAACAGTCATGCTTACTCTCCTTGATATACTTCAGGTTTCAAAACTGCAATCGAATCTAAATTGCGGTAGCGTTCATTATAATCTAATCCAAAACCAACCACAAACTCATCTGGAACTTCAAAACCTCGATAGTTGATCTTGTTTTCAACTTCCCTACGAGCAGGCTTTTCCAACAAAGCGAATACTTCTACAGAAGCAGCGCCACGATTATAAAATTCTTTTGTCAACCAATTAAGAGTTCTTCCAGAATCCACAATATCTTCTACGATAAGCACATGCCTATCTTTAAGGTCGGTAGTTAAGTCTTGACGAATTGTAATGGTTCCAGAGCTAGTTGTTCCTGAACCATAGCTGGATAAAC
>JAUMUB010000122.1 GCA_030530905.1 Bifidobacteriaceae bacterium
TAACATTTTGAGAGTATTGTTAACAATATACACCTTTTAATAATGAGGAGGTCAACATGGTAAACGAAAAAGCTATTCTTGTTGGCGTTGATGGCTCAAATGCGAGTTTTAAAGCTGTATGGTGGGCAGCTAATTATGCAAAACATGCTGGTTTAATGTTGCAAATCGTGTGTGCATATTCGTTGCCAGGGTATGCTGCTGTATCATTCGATGCAACATATACGGCAATGGATGGTGAGAATGCAATAGATAATGATGCTCATCAGATTTTAGCTCAAGCAAAGGCAATCGCAGATGATCAAGGTGTAGATGCAACAACTTTGGTTGTTACTGGTGACCCATCTTCAGTTTTTATTGAATTATCGCGAAATTATAATCTTATTGTTATAGGAAATCGTGGTAAAGGTGGTTTGGCAGAACGTTTGCTTGGTACCACAAGCTCTTCTTTGCCTGCATACGCTTATTGTCCAATTGTTGTTGTTCCTTACTCTGATGATGACGGCAAAATTCGTCATCTTAATAACACGATTACACGAGTTGCTGTTGGTTCTGATGAATCTAAGTGGGGTTTGAAAGCTCTTGAACTTTCCGCCAAGTTTGCCTCATCTTGGGGTGCTCAATTAGATGTTATTTCAGCAGTGCCTCAAATCCAGGGTATGGATGAGATAGAGCAGGAAGTTTTTGATTCATATCACGAAGATTTAGACAATCGAATCAAACCATTGTTAGAGAAATATCCTGATTTATCAGTGAATACTTCTATTGTTCCAGGATCGGTTGTTAACGCTCTTACTACGGCAAGCTTTGATCATGATGTCGTAGTTGTGGGATCGCGCGGTCGCGGTGGCTTTACAGGCTTATTATTTGGTTCGATTAGTCAAGGCTTAATTCAACATTCCACAGCTCCTGTATATGTTGTCCCACGTAAGTATGTGGAAGATATTGAGTCTGGATTGCGCAATGATGTAATAAACGCTGAGCTCTCTTTAAACGATATTAAGGGTGTGGAATCAGTAGATGTTCCTATGGCTGATAAGAAACAGGCAGAATATATTGAATCAGTTATTGATCCTGATAAAAACTAAATAATTAAATTGCATAAATATATAAAGGGTGTGTATCTTAATGTTACACACCCTTAAACATTATTTGATGAAAAGAGTTAACGTTTAATAGTTATGCTTTTTCTCACAGGGGTTGCTTGTTCGTATGTGCGTTGTACCGTGCAGCCTTTTGCAATATGACGTGTGATCGTTTCTTCGAGTTTTTGCGCCTCTTCATCGCTTAAATTCGCCTCAGTGGCGTCAACTTGAATTTGCTCGCTAAAATTTACGTATTCATTGTCAATAGTATTGTGTGTGCCATCTACAATAATTGTTGCGCCGTGATTTTCTCCAAGGGCTTTTTCAATAGCATATGATGATGTTAATGCACTACAGCCTGCTAACGCGATTTTCATTAAATCGCCAGGAGTGAATTGGCCTTTTTCTTTTCCGAAAGTAATGTGTGCGCCTTCATCGTTGTAGGCGTGCCAGCTTCCATCGCTATGACGTTCAACCCATAAGCGTTGTGCCATGATAGCCTCCTTAAGTGGGTATTGGGATTATATGTATACATATTGTACAGCGAAGTGTATGGAAGGTGCGAATAAGAGATACGGATTATGAGAGCATTTCACATATTTTGTACTAGATTTTTAATATACTATATGCGTAATTATTATCATAGGTGCAATGGGATTGATACACTAAGAATTATGGTTTTATCTTTTCAAGCATTAGACGAGATACGTAAGTCAATGCCACAACGTCCCAATACGGACATTCCAATGCCTTATGAAGATTTAGTGCGTAAGATTATTATGGAGGGTACTTTAAAATCAGATCGCACTGGAACAGGTACAATTTCTTTATTTGGGCAACAGATTCGTTTTAATTTGCAGGATTATTTCCCTTTGCTAACCACTAAAACGGTTTTCTTTAAAGGTCTTGCTTATGAGTTGTTATGGTTTTTAAAAGGCTCTGGTAATATTCGTTGGCTTCAAGAACATAATGTGCATATTTGGGATGAGTGGGCTGATGAGGATGGTAATTTAGGTCCTGTTTATGGAGTGCAATGGCGTAGTTGGCCAGCTCCTACTGCTGATGATCCTAATCGCACTATTGATCAGATTAGTAATGTGCTTGATTTAATTAAGCATAATCCTGATTCTCGTCGTATGATTGTAAGTGCTTGGAATCCTGCGGAAGTTGAGCATATGGCTTTGCCTCCTTGTCATGCATTATTCCAGTTCTATGTGGCTGACGGTAAACTCTCATGCCAGCTTTATCAGCGTTCATGTGACATGTTCTTAGGTGTTCCTTTTAATATTGCATCTTATTCTTTGCTTACGCTTATGTTGGCTCAGCAGGCAGGCTTAGAACCTGGGGAATTCGTGTGGACTGGTGGTGATTGTCATGTTTACGATAATCACATTGAACAGGTGATGGAACAGTTAAGTCGAGAGCCTTATGATTATCCTACGATTAAGATTCGTAAAGCCTCATCGTTGTTTGACTATAAGTATGAGGATTTTGAAATTGTAAATTATCAGCATCATCCAACAATAAAAGCACCTGTTGCAGTATAATTTTCTGTAATGCTTTCGTATATACTTATTGATTAGCTAAGATATATTTTAATAAGGGATATAATATACCCCAAGGAGTTATGAAATGGAGCATGATAGTAGCCGTAGTGGCTATCACGAACACATGCTCGGAGATGCCGAGCACTACGAGGAAAACGAAGACTGGGGAGATGATTTTCCCAAGCAGTTTTCTATTAATTTAATTTGGGCACAAGCTCAAGATATGCAAGGTCGTTCAGGTGTTATTGGTTTTGAAGGGTCAATGCCTTGGCATCTTTCGGAGGACCTAAAGCGTTTTAAAGAATTAACTGTTTCGCATCCTGTAATCATGGGTCGTAAGACTTGGGAATCTTTGGGTAAGCATTCTCCGCTTCCTAATCGCGATAACATTGTTGTTTCTCATGATGAAACTTATAGGGCTGCTGGTGCAAGTGTTGCACCGAGTATTGAGGCTGCTCTTGATTATGCTCGACAAGAAGCAATTCCAGATGATGGCATAGATCGTAGCGAGATTTGGGTAATTGGTGGTACTCAGTTATTTGAGCAGCTACTTCCACAGGCATCGAGAGTGTATGTTACTCAAATTCAGGCAAGAGTTCCAGCAGATACTTATGCTCCTGATATGGATGAGCTTGTAGAGCATGGTGAATGGCAGATAAGCGAACTCACTGATTGGATGAAGCCTGCTAATGCGACACCAAATATTGGGGAGTATCGTTATATTACTTATGAGCATTCTCAGCAGGAAAGTGAAGGGTATGAGCTGTGAGTAAACCATATACTGTTATGACTGTTTGTACAGGCAATATTTGTCGTTCTCCAATGGGTGAAATCGTATTGCGCGCGTTTTTCCAACAAGAGGGTTTGCAAGATGATGTTCGTGTTATTTCTAGTGGAGTGAGCAGTGAAGAACAAGGGAATCCTATTGATCGACGTGCTGTGAAAGTATTGCGTGATCGGGGTTATGAAATTCCTAGCAATCATTATGCGCATCTTGTGACTCCTGAAGAGATTAAGGAAACTGATTTATTCCT
>JAUMUB010000123.1 GCA_030530905.1 Bifidobacteriaceae bacterium
CTGCTTGCAAATCTTCCTGTAACAGCACACGCGTTTGAGCATGTTGAACTCATGCAACTTTCTATCCCTTTTACTGACATATCGCTTTCGTTAGGTCATTGGGTGCAAGATGGTTTGCTTACTTTTTTCTTCTTTAAAGTTGGTTTAGACTTAAAAATGGAGATAAGTGGTGGTAGCTTGTCGAATGTAAAAGTTGCTGCCGTTCCAATTCTTTGTGCTGTTGGCGGTATGATTATGCCAGCGTTAATATACTCTTTAGTAATATTTGCATACGCATATTTTCAGTCTGCAGGATTGCCTGATTTTATCGTATACACAAGTGGAAGCGGTGTGTTACCTGTGCATGAGGCGCTTCAAGGTTGGGCGGTGCCGATAGCCACTGATATTGCTTTCTCATTGGCTGTTTTATCTATTTTTGCTAAGAATCTTCCATTTACTATTCGTATTTTCTTGCTCACATTAGCTACAGTAGATGATCTACTCGGCATTATTGTTATTGCAGTATTTTTCACTTCAATTCAAAGTCTTTTATGGATTTTAGGTGTGATGATATTTGCTCTACTATGGTGGTTTGCTGTGCGCGCTGTGAAAGTACAACCTATTTTCTTGTGGATTAGCGCGATTGGAGCATGGTATTGCATGTATGAACTTGGTGTGCATCCTACGTTATCTGGCGTGCTACTTGGTTTGCTCACGCCAGCACATGTTATTCATGGTGAGTATCATGTCAGAGCTAAACAATATGAGCAAATTGTTGCACCATACAGTGCAATTCTTGTTCTTCCTTTATTCGCTTTGTTTGCTACAGGAGTTCATTTACCTTCGCTTCATTTGTCAGTGCTTTGGTCGCCTGTTATTATGGCGATTATTCTTGCTTTGGTTCTTGGTAAGCCAATGGGGATTGTTTTTACAGCTTGGCTCTCAACAAAATTCACGCCTTTATCAATGCCAAAAGGGTTGCGAGTTCGTGATATTGTACCAACTTCAGTCGCCTGCGGTATTGGCTTCACGGTTTCATTTTTAATTGCATCATTGGCTTTTACTTCGCGAGTTGTGTCTGATGAGAGTAGAATTGGTGTTTTAGTTGGCTCGATTATTTCAGCTATTCTTGCAGGAATATTATTATCGCGTCAAAATAAGTATATTAAGTAGGAGGGTGCAATGCAAGAAGCTTATAATAATCACATGTCAGAAGAATCTGGTGAAGATAATACTGGTTTAGAAAATGAGGTGCGTCAAGGCGCGGTGGTGATGCGCGGCCATATGATACCTAAGGACAGTGCTTCTGCTAGTTTTTTAAAGCCCGATAATGCTGAAGATTGGCTTCATATGGATCCTTGGAGAGTGTTGCGTATTCAATCTGAATTCGTAGAAGGTTTTGATGCTTTAGCTCATTTGGGTCCTGCGGTGAGCGTGTTTGGTTCTGCTCGAACTAAGGAACATGATAAAGCATATCAGCAAGCAGTAGTTATGGGTAGGCTAATTGCAGAGCGTAATATTAGTGTTATTACAGGTGGCGGTCCTGGCATTATGGAAGCTGCCAATAGGGGTGCTGCGTTAGCTCATGGCACTTCTGTTGGTTTGGGTATTGAACTTCCGCATGAGCAAGGATTAAATCCTTGGGTGAATTTAGGTATTAGTTTTAGGTATTTTTTTGTTCGTAAAACCATGTTTGTGAAGTATTCTTCTGGTGTGATTATCTGCCCTGGTGGTTTTGGCACTTTTGATGAAATGTTTGAGTTGTTAACTTTGGTGCAAACTCATAAAGCCACTAGCATACCAATTGTTTTGTTTGGACGTGAATATTGGCAGGGCTTACTGGATTGGTTGCATGGAACTGTGCAGGCGCAAGGTATGATTTCTCCGCTCGATCCGAAATTGTTTGTAGTTACTGATGATCCTTACGAAGCAGTAGAAGTGGCGTGTGGAAAGATGCAAGCTCAACAGTAAATATACTGTGTCACATGTTTTAATATTATGAACGCTATTCCTAGTTTTTTAAGTTTAGGAATAGCGTTTTGTATGTAATTTTATAAGATTTGAGAATTCACAAGTATTGTGATTTTTGTATTATTTTAATTCTGTTGTTGAATTTTGGTGATAAGTTGCCATATTTCTTCACCAACATCAATGCCACGTGGACATTGACGTGAGCAGGCTCGTACCGATTGACATGCGGCAATACCGTCAGCATTAGTAATTGCTTCAATTCGTGTTTCAGTGGCATTATCGCGTGAATCATTGATGAAACGTGAAGCGTTAATTAATGCTGCTGGACCAATGAACGCTTCGCCACCAGTATAAACGGGACAACTGCCTTCACATATACCGCAGGCAATACAATCGCTGAGTTTCTGATATTTTGCTAACTGTTCTGTATGCTGTAAATATTCAAAAACATAAACTTTGACCTCTTTTGTAGTTGCAAGAACGCAGTCTGCCTGAAGCATGGGTTTGAGTGCGATGATTTGTTCAAGCATGCTATCAATGTCTGCAATTAAATCACGCTGTGGAGTAAATCCAGGTAGTGCTGCTAATTCAATCACGCCCCAAGAATTATTAATCGGTTTTTTTTCAACTTGCTTTTTAGTAGTTCCTGTAGCTCGAAACGCTTTTTCATCTTGTACAGGTTTCGCCCAATCTGATATAAGTGCAGTACATAATAGGGTAGGTGTTCCATTAATGCTTACTGCATCTGAACCGCACATTCCATGGCCACATGAATATCTGAATGCTAGAGTTGGATCAATATGTTGTTTAATATAAAGCAAGCATTGCAGTATGCTATCGTTTGGTCTTGCTTGAATGGTGTACTCTTGAGTCCAACGTCTACCGCGCGCACGAATAGATGATGCAGTTGTGTGAGAGCTAGCAAAAGGAGAAGAACGCTTTTTTGCAAAAGGACTGCTTTTGCGTGCGCGTTCTTGCTCAGTTTTAGGTTCAAAGCGTGCAACTTTAAAAGTTACGTTTGCTACCGTATTATTTGCCTGTGTCATACTGCTCTTTCTACATGCTCATGTTTAGTATAGACGTTGTTGTGGAGGCAAATCAATAATATGTACTGGTTGCCATGATATTGCTGTGGCATGTTCAGTGTCAGATTTTGAAGTCATTGAGTGTGTGAGGAAATTTGTATCGTCTCTTTGCGGGTAGTCGTCACGCATGAAAGATCCACGCGACTCGTGTCTTGCAAGACTTGCTTCTAACATTGCTGTTGCTAACAAATATAAATGTTGCGCTTCCCAGATAGCAGTAATTTCTTGATTAAATGCTGGCATACTACTATGTGCATGGAGTGATTTAATTGATTCGTGTAATTCATGAAGTTTATTTAAACCTGTTGTGAGTGATTTTTTGTCACAATGCACTGCAGCAAATTGTTCCATAATATTTCCTATAGCAGCGATATATGAGTATGCGTTTTCGTTGCTATGATTGTTGATGATTGCACTATTGCTCGTGTTTGATGAGTTTTTATTCTCTTGTGCATTCGTATCAGGAGTGCTTTCAGTTTGTAAATCGTTAGCATCTTCAAGTATTGCTCGCAGTGACTGTTTTCTGCTTTCAGCGGCTGAAATAACAAGAGTATTATCAGTGCTTGGTGATTGTGTATGTAGTTGTTGTGCAACTTGTTTTC
>JAUMUB010000124.1 GCA_030530905.1 Bifidobacteriaceae bacterium
GGGTAGACGTGTTCCAAGATTCTGAAGTTAAACCAATTCAAGCGCAAGAACTTATTGAAGGTTTGAACGAACAGCAGTCACAAGCAGTGCAATATGAAGGTGATGCATTACTTATCGCAGCAGGTGCAGGATCGGGTAAAACTCGTGTGCTTACGAGAAGAATTGCTTGGATTCTGACACAAAAGCGCGTGTATCCAAGTCAAATTCTTGCTATCACATTCACCAATAAGGCTGCGGCAGAAATGCGTGAACGCTTAGCAAAACTTATTGGACCGGTTGCAAACACAATGTGGGTGTCTACCTTCCACTCAGCATGTGTGAGAATACTACGCAAATATGGCAATGGAATTGGCTTAAAATCAGGGTTTTCTATTTATGATACGAGTACCAGTCAAACTCTTATCAAGCAAATTTGTACCGATTTGCATATTGATGTAAAGCGTTTTAAGCCACGTGTTTTTGCGAATATGATCTCTGAGTATAAAAATAGTTTACAATCTTGGAAACAAGTATTACAAGAGCAAGCCTTAGATTATAAGCCTGGCAATGCTAGTACTTATACTTTTTCTAAATTTGGCGACTTGCAGCAAATGGCTGCAGTTATTTATGCGGAATATCAGGCACGTTTACATACTGCAAATAGTGTTGATTTTGACGATATTATTATGCGCACTGTTGAACTATTGCAGACAAGCTCTGAAGCGTTGGCTTATTATCATAATAAATTCCGCTATATTATGGTTGACGAATATCAGGATACGAATCATGCACAGTATGTGCTTATTCGCGAATTATCAGGCGTGAATACTGGTAATCAAATTGCTTCGATTACTGTTGTTGGTGATTCAGATCAGTCAATTTATAAATTCCGTGGCGCAGACATCCGTAATATTCAAGAATTTGAGCAAGATTTTAAGAATGCAACAACTATTATGCTGGAGCAGAATTACCGTTCAACTCAAACTGTGCTTGACGCGGCCAATGCTGTAATTGCGAATAATACTGGGCGTAAACCAAAAAAGTTGTGGACTGCAGCAGGTAAAGGTAATGCAATTATTGGTTTTGCTGCTGATGATACGCGACAAGAAGCAGGGTGGGTGAGTAGTGAAATAATGCGCTTAACCACCGAAGAAAATTACCAGTATAAAGATATAGCCATTATGTATCGCGCAAACGCTCAATCGCGTGCATTAGAAGAGGGAATGATTAATGCTGGTATACCATATCAGTTAATTGGTGGCACTAAGTTCTACGATCGTAAAGAAATTAAAGATGCTATTGCATATTTGCAAACAATAGCGAATCCAGATGATAGTGCTAGTATGCTTCGTATTTTTAATGTTCCAAAGCGTGGATTAGGTGCGAGAAGTGAGAGTATGCTCACCATGTATGCGAATGAACATAACCAACCTTTTTGGTACGCCGTACAGCATGTTCAAGATATTCCAGGGGTGACAAGTCGAACTATTTCACAAATTCAAGCGTTTGCAGAAATTATCAATGAATTGCAAGAGTATGCGCAAGATTATGATACTAAGCCGTCACAAATAGTTGCAAAAACTTTGGAACTTAGCGGATTATTGCAAGAACTAAAGCAGTCGAATGATCCTCAAGATGAGGCTCGAGTGGAGAACTTATCTCAGTTGCAGTCTGTTGCGGCAGAATTTGAGCGCAGCGATGAGCAGCCGAACTTAATTAATTTCTTAGAGAATGTGGCGTTAGTGTCTGATAGTGACGAATTGCCTTCTGGAGAAGAAACCACTAGTAAGGTAACACTAATGACTTTGCACACTGCAAAAGGTTTGGAATATCCTGTTGTGTTTTTAACTGGTATGGAACAAGGAACATTCCCGCATTCTCGTTCATTAGAAGATGAAAGTGAATTAAGTGAAGAACGACGCCTAGCGTACGTTGGTATTACTCGTGCAAGAAAGCAGCTCTTTGTCACTCGTGCTGCGATGCGAGCACAATGGGGCGAAGCTCAAGACATGCTTCCAAGCCAATTCTTAGACGAAATTCCAGACAATCTTATCGATTGGAAACGTAAGCAGGCAAAGAATGAGCTACTTTGTAATGGCGATTTTGATGAGTTTGGCGACGACTTCGATGACGATTTTTCCGGTCCATCTTTTGGAGGTTCTTCGGCGTTCACATCGTTGCGCTATGGGAATAATTCTTCTCGATCGAACTACGGTAGTTCAGGTTCGTCACGTTTTTCAAAAAGCTCATCGCGTTCTTATGGTTCTACCTCTTCAAGCTCTACTGGCAGGTATGGTTCTTCATCTAGAAAATCCTCTTATGGATCTTCTTCATATGGTAGTTCAAACTCGTATGGGTCATCCTACTCTAGTTCCTCGCGAGGTAAGTCAAGCCGTGTTACTACAAGAAGAGTAAAACCTACAAGCACTGTGTCAGCGCAACAGGGCAATGATTCTGCGCTTTCAATGAAGAAAAATTCTTTCTCAATAAGCGATTTTCAGGTTGGCGATAAGATTACGCACGACCAGCATGGTTTAGGAACTGTTGTGGGGGTAGAAGATAAGGGTGCTAACTCTGTGATCACTGTTGATTTTGGTTCAACAGGTGTGAAGCGACTACTTCTACGTTTAGCGCCAATTGATAAACTGTAAAATATATAATCATAAGCTATATGTGAGATGGAATTTAGTCCATAGGGTTTGTGTAAAATATTTGTTTGTGTGTGCCATAAGGCGTGCACTATCTGGAGTCTTAGCCCATCAGCGGGTCGGCAGTGAAAACTGTTCATGCATTGCATGCTGAAGCGTTGGAGAGGCTGACTCACCATGAAAAGATCATGGCACGTTCAGATAACGACAGAATAAAAGGAACATTATGACTAACGTTCAGCGTTCACGTCGTCAGGTGCGTTTATCTCGTGCACTTGGCATTGCGCTTACCCCAAAGGCACAGCGCATTTTTGAAAAGCGCCCATATGCTCCAGGTGAGCATGGTCGTACACGTCGCCGTACTGAATCCGATTACGCAGTACGTTTACGCGAAAAGCAGCGTTTACGCGCACAGTATGGTATCTCTGAGAAGCAGCTTCGCGCTGTTTATGTAAAGGGTACTCGTACAGCAGGTCAGACTGGTGACGCAATGTTAATGGATCTTGAGAGCCGTCTTGACGCATTAGTATTACGTGCTGGTATTGCACGTACCACTGCTCAGGCTCGTCAGTTTGTTGTTCATCGTCACATCTTAGTTGACGGCAACATTGTTGATCGCCCATCTTATCGCGTAAAGCCTGGTCAAACTATTCAGGTTCGTGCTAAGAGCCAGACTATGGTTCCATTCCAGATTGCTGCTGAAGGTGTACATCGTGATGTACTTCCTGAGGTACCAGGTTATCTCGATGTGAATCTTGCATCATTGAAGGCTACTTTAACCCGTAAGCCTGAAGTTTCTGAAATTCCAGTTCAAGTTAACATTCAGTACGTGGTCGAATACTACGCACGTTAAAACTGGTTTAACATTTTTAAGGACATACATACAACAAGAAAGACCCCTAAAGTTGGGGTCTTTTTTGTATTCTTTTTTGCAATTTTATGTAGTTAACAATCATATGCGTTTGAATG
>JAUMUB010000125.1 GCA_030530905.1 Bifidobacteriaceae bacterium
GGCTCGTTACAGCTTACTATTGCTCCGCTGTTACTTACCATTTTACTTATTTGGCTTATAGCAACGTTTGTACGTAGAACAGGTGCGAATGTTCTTTCATATATCGCAGGCTTATGCACTTGGGTTGGAATGAATGCGTATATATTCTTTAATACGCATGTCGGTTTTGTTGATTCTCTAGGCGGAGTATGTTTAAAAACCACTGCCGTATTTTCTGCTGGATATGTGCTTGGTACTTATCCAAGCATTATTCGCGCAATTCCTCGCAATAAAATTAAAATTCCGCAATATGTGCTTATTGCGCTTCGCCGAGGAATAACGTTATGTGCGTATTTTTGTTTTGCGTATATTCTTATTGGCTTTATTACCGTAATAATTTGGTGTTTTGTGAATGGGGAGTCAATATTACATCAGTTTGTGGCATCTGATATTCACATTGGTTCAAGAATTTTTATAATCATCTGTGCTATAGCTTGGCTTCCTAACTTGTCTATTTGGGCGATGTCGTGGCTGTTTGGCGGTGGCTTTAGTTTTGGTAAAGTCACTACATTTTCACTTTGGGGTGGAGATGTGAGCAAACTGCCAACTTTTGCTATTTTCAATATGTTTCCGAGTGGTATGCCTAATGATTTGGCTCGTGAATTTTTCATGTTATTACCAACAATTATTAGTGTTATTGTTAGTTTGCTTTTTATTTGGTCACCTAGGATTATGCAAACATCTCTTCCATCAATTCCGATTAAGCCTGCGCAAATTCGCCGATATGTTTCGAATGCTATCGCACTTTTCATCTCGTATTTTTGCACAATAGTTTGCATAGTGTTTATTACCGCTTATTCTTGTATATTATCTGACGGGTCATTAGGTAAATATAATTTAAGTTTTATTGGTACGAACGTATTGCATACAACTCAGATTATTTCACGCTCTACCATGATTGGCCTGTTTACTGGTTTAGGTATTACATGCATAATTATCAGCGGATATTATGCTTTCCACACTCTTACTCACGGTAAGTATCTGAAGAAGAATCAAGATGAGAATACTCCTGAAGTAAAAGATAATTCTGATGTTGAAGAAAGTAGCTCAAGTTCTGAAAATATTACTCAGGCTATTGCTGTTCAATCTCAGAATAATATGTCAACAGATGAGATTCAAGAAACTCATGAAGCACAAGATGATGAGAATGCTCAGAATGCTGATTTTGAGCAAAATCAAAGTGGTACTGATGATATCAGTGTAAAAAGTAATGTTTCAGATTCGCAAAATCCGCCGAAAAAATCTGAGGAGAATGCAGAACACAAGAACAACTCTCATAAGCTTAAACAACGTATGATGAGCATAATTAGCGTGGTACAACAATCAGTACAACAAGCGTATAAGAACGTTATTTCATACCTAACGAGTTTATTTAAGAAAATTCGTGATAAGCTCACAACACAAAAGAAAACTCAGACTAATAATATTTCCAAAGAAGTTTCAACTTCTCAAGGTAGAGTATCTTCAAATCGCCGTACTATAGCGCGAACGGATCAATCTCATACTCACAAACTTGCCGAATCTTCTTCAAAACGGCGCAGTGTGAGTTCTTCAGCTCATGAGGAATCTAACAATAACCATAATAAGCCACGACCAAATCGCTCTCAAAGAAGTGTGAGTAGTAAACGAAAATAAGAATTTTTATGCATTATTTTGTAATGCATGATAGCGTTGTACTAATAGATGTCCTCTTACGCTAAAGGATGAGTATGAGTATACGACGAGCATTAGTTTCCGTTTATGATAAAACTTCGCTAGAAATTTTAGCGCAAGCCTTTATTAGTGCAAATACCAAAGTTGTTTCTACAGGTTCTACCGCACAGCATTTACGCAGTTTAGGTGTTGATGTTGAAGAAGTAAGTGAAGTAACCTCATTCCCAGAAATCTTAGGGGGAAGAGTTAAAACCTTACACCCAAACATTCATGGTGGAATTTTAGCCGATACGTCAAATAACGCACACGTGCAAGAAATTGATGCTCATCATATACAACCATTTGATTTGGTTGTAGTTAATTTATATCCTTTTAAGCAAACAGTTTTAAACGGTAGTAATGAGCAGGATATTATCGAAAATATTGATATTGGCGGTCCTACGCTGCTTCGGGCCGCTGCAAAAAATAATGCTTGTGTTACCGTAATATCCGATATAAACGATTATGAGAAAGTGGCACAGCATATAATAGCAAACACTGAGTTCACTCGTGAAGAGCGCAAAGAATTCGCTGCAAAAGCTTTTTCTCACACGGCTTTTTACGATTCTTTAATATCCCAGTGGATGCATGAGCATTTGGATGATAATAATACGCCAAGTGATGAGTATACTCAGGCTTGGGAAAAAGTTAGCGATTTACGATACGGTGAAAATCCTCATCAGCAAGCAAGCTTGTATGCTAACCCATTGCAACACAGCAGTATTGCACGTTCAAAGCAGCTAAACGGTAAAGCAATGAGCTATAACAATTATGTTGATGCCGATGCGGCTTGGCGTGCTGCGTGGGATTTTACACCCGAAACTTGCGTGACAATTATGAAGCATAATAACCCTTGTGGTATTGCTTGTGCAGCAAGCGTTGAAGAGGCGTATGCTCGTGCTTTAGCGTGCGATCCTATGAGTGCTTATGGTGGAGTAGTAGCAACAAATGCTGAGGTTACGTTAGAAATGGCTCAGGCCATGGCTTCAATATTCACTGAAGTTTTAATTGCTCCAAGTATTAATAATGAAGCATTGCAATTGTTGCAAAGCAAGAAGAAAAACCTAAGAATAATTATTGTAGAATCGTTTAGCACACCTAGAACATCATTACGTGCTATTGACGGTGGAGTATTAATTCAAGACACTGATAGTGTTAATCGAGATGCAGATAATGCTCACACATGGCAACATGTGGCAGGGGATAAGGCCAACAGTCAAACCTTAGCTGACTTGGAATTTGCATGGAAAGCTGTAAAAAGCGTGAAATCTAATGCTATTTTACTTGCTAAAGACCTTGCAACTGTTGGTATTGGAATGGGACAAGTAAACCGTGTTGATTCTTGTGCTTTGGCAATTACTCGTGCGAATACCCTTGATAATAATCGCAATCGCACGCAAGGATCTGTTGCAGCGTCTGACGCGTTCTTTCCGTTTGCTGACGGCGTGGAACAATTAGTTGAAGCTGGTGTGAAGGCTATTGTGCAGCCAGGAGGGTCTATTAGAGATTCAGAAGTGATTGAAGCTGCTCAAAAAGCTGGAGTTAGCATGTATCTAACTGGCACACGTCATTTTAATCACTAGTTTGTCTGTAAATACGTGTAAATAAAAGAGATATGAGTAAAAAACATCAGTTTGTTTCTGAAAATAACGAGGGCAAGCCAATTGCAGAATGGATTGTTAGTATTTTTGTAATATTATTTGCAGTACTTGCTTATTTTGGTCATATCACCATTGCAACTTTTGGTATTGCAATGTTAACTGCAATCTTGGGTTTACAGCGAGCTATTTTAAAGGATAAAGCTGTTTGGAAAGTGCGAAGCGTAAAATTTGATACAATCATTTGCTTTATGTTAAGTATTA
>JAUMUB010000126.1 GCA_030530905.1 Bifidobacteriaceae bacterium
TAATAATCCTATTGATTACGATACGTTGATGAACTGCCCAGGATTGGAAAACGTAAAGCTCTGGAATGATTCAGAAGAAGAACTGTTTGCAATAACTGAATCTGAAAATAAGGCTATTATGAATTTGATACGTAAGAATGATACGAGTTACGAAAAACGGTTTAGAAAATACACCAAATCTGATTTTCTTAAAGAAGTTTATATGTCTAAGAATCAATACGATAAACTGGTTCTTATGCTGGAGAATAAGAAGAATATTATTCTCCAAGGAGCACCTGGTGTTGGCAAAACTTTTACGGCGAAGCGTTTAGCATATTCGATGATGGGCGTAAAAGATGATAGGCGTATCGAATTTGTTCAGTTCCACCAGAATTATCCTTATGAAGATTTTATGATGGGTTATAAACCTGTTGATGATGGTTTTGAATTGAAACAAGGTATTTTTTATAATTTTTGTAAAAAGGCTTTAGCTTAGCCTGATAAAGATTTCTTTTTTATAATTGACGAGATTAATCGCGGAAATTTGAGCAAGATTTTTGGTGAATTATTAATGCTTATTGAACGAGATTATAGGGGGACTACAGCTACTTTAGCTTATGATGGTTCTGATTTTTCTGTTCCAGAGAATTTATATATTATTGGCATGATGAACACGGCTGATAGAAGTCTTGCAATGATTGATTATGCACTACGCCGTCGTTTTAGCTTTTTTGAGATAAAGCCAGGTTTTGATTCTAAGGGTTTTACATCTTATAAGAATCGTCTTGGAAATAGTAGTTTTAATAAGCTTATTGATGAGATTGTCGAACTTAATAAGCAAATTGCAGAAGATAAGTCTCTTGGCTCTGGCTTTTGTATTGGGCACAGTTATTTTTGTGGACAAGATGAATGTAAGGCTCAGTGGATGAGTTCTGTTATAGAATTTGATATTTTGCCAATGCTTCGTGAATATTGGTTCGATGATGATGAAAAGTTGAATCATTGGGAAAATGAGTTGCGTGGTTTTATCAAATGACACAAGATAAAAGTATTGTTATTAAAAACATTTACTACATGCTGTCATACGCATTTAAAGTATTGAAGCAGTCGAATTATGAGAAGATAGCATCAGAGAATTTTGAGAATATTCATAATTTATTTGCTTCGATTTTGTCAACTGCAGTAGCACAGCAACTTAAACAGGGCTTGTATCGAGAATATGTGAGCCAGATTGAAGATTTGGCAACAGTTCGCGGAAAAATTAATATGCCTGAAACTATGCGCAAGAAAATCAGTCGTACTCAGCGCATTGTGTGTGAGGTTGATAATTTAACAGAAAATAATATGTTGAATCAGATTTTGAAAACAACAATGTTGCTTTTAATGAGAAGATCTGATGTTGAAGATAAGTATAAAGAGGAATTGAGAAGAGAAATATTATTTTTTTCTGAAGTTGATGAAATTAACGTTTTTTCAATTCAATGGAGTTTGCTTCGTTTTCATAAGCATAATCAAACTTACCAAATGCTAATATACATTTGCTATTTTATTCTTGATGAGATGCTTCTTACCACTGATAAAGGTGAATATCATTTGGCATCATTTATGGATGAGCAGCAGATGAGTGCGTTGTATGAGAAATTTATATTGTCTTATTATCGGAAAGAATATCCTGAGCTTAATGCTATCGCTTCGCAAATTTCATGGGCTTTAGATGATGATATGAGTCAAATGCTTCCAATTATGCAAACTGATATTACTTTGTCAACGAAAGATAACAGTAGGGTTCTTATTATTGATGCAAAATATTATTCAAAGATTATGCAGCGGAGGCTTGATAAGTATACTATTCATTCAAATAACTTATATCAGATTTTCGCGTATGTGAAAAATATGGCTGTACAGTGTAAACGTGAGAGGAAAAGCACTGAGGTTTCTGGAATGTTATTGTATGCGCGTACTGATGAGGAAATACAACCCGATAATAACTATATGATGAGCGGAAATAGGATTAGTGTTAAAACACTAGATTTAAACCGTCCGTTTTCTGAAATCTCTGCACAATTAGACCAGATAGCGGATAGTTTAATTTCTGAATAGAATACAAATCCACATTAATGTAAACCATTTATATGATTGAATAGCCTCGTGTGTTGTGTAAATGTTCACAACGTCCGAGGCTACTTGCTTGTTGTATCACTTATTTTTCGTTTATTTCATGCAACCAATTCGAGATTGTTGATTCGGTTGCGGAGTTTTCAAAACGTTTCGCGCCTTTCCAGTGGATTTGTGGGTATTGTGCCTGTAATAGTTGTAAGGCTGGTTCGATTGGTGAAGATCCTGACGTACAAAAGAGGTGAACTGTTTTTCCTGTAAGGTTTGCTTGTTCTATAAATGTTTGTATGATTCGTGGTGCTTTGCCCCACCAGAGTGGCATTCCTAAATATATGTCGTTTTCACTGCTAAGGTCGGGGAGTGCTGTTGCGATTGCAGGGCGTTTATTATCGTCATCTTGTTCTATGTTTGCGCGACTTTGATTATTACGCCAGTTTAAATCATCGTTTGTGTATGGTGTTTCAGGTTGTATCTCATATGCTTGTTCGTTTAAAAGCGATTGCATTTTTGTTGCGATTGCTCGCGTATTATTTGTTTGTGAAAAATAGATAATCATAGTTGAGTGTTCTTAATTGTTTTTGAGCGCGAATGTTTGTTTAGTAGTATTAGTTGTTATTTTAAGAGGACTGATACTACTATTGTTTTTGCTTGAATCCGTGCGTTCTATTTTATTTGTCTACGGGTTCTAACCATTGCGTACTGACGTTTTCGCCTGGGATGGCGATTGCTAAATGACTGAACCAACTGTTTTCGCTAGCGCCATGCCAGTGTTTAGCTCCAGCAGGAATGATTACGCTATCTCCCGGGTTGAGTGGCTTTTTCTCTTCACCCCAGATTTGATAGTATCCGTGTCCTCCAACGCAGATTAGTAGCTGTCCGCCGCCTTTGTCTGCGTGGTGGATATGCCAATTGTTTTTACAACCTGGTTCGAATGTGACATTAAATACTGCAAGTTCGCCTTGGGTGACTGGGTATAGGTAGCTTTGTCCTGAGAAATACTGTGCATATTCGGTGTTTGGTTCGCCGATTGGGAAGATCATTGATGCTTCGTGTTGTGCTTTTGCATCAAGTTGAGCGTTAGTTGTTGTTTCTGGTATTTTATCGTTCCAAATATCCTTTGCTATGTTAAATGCTGCCCATGCTTTTGGCCATCCAATATAGAAGGCGATGTGTGTGATTGCTCCAGCGATTTCAGACTGACTTACTCCAGCTTGTTTCGCATTTTTCATATGGTAGACGAGTGAGTTGTCGGTAATTCCAGTGGATATGAGCGCGGTTACAGTAAGCAGGCAACGTTCTTTGTGTGTGATGCTGGTGTCGTTCCAGTTTTCTCCAAAGAGGATGTCGTCGTTGTAATGTGCGAATGCGGGTGCAAATTCTCCTAAAATATCATGTCCAGCGGTCTGAGTTATTTTACCCATTACTTAACCTTTCAATTCTGCGTGTTTGAAACAGCTTCATTATATGTCTTGGAG
>JAUMUB010000127.1 GCA_030530905.1 Bifidobacteriaceae bacterium
AGCGCGCTAAAGTTCGACGAAACAGCCATTCCCTACTATTATCAGCTAACAAATCTAACATTTCTTCAGGAATCACAGTATTCTTTTGAGAAGATAACAGCTCCTCGTTGCGAACATCGTCAACAGTTGACAAAACGTAATCTAAAAGTTCTTGAACATAATAGTTGTAATCTTCCAAATGCTCCAGAATATCAACAGGCATATTATCTGAAAACATCGTAAGCATCGGATTGACAATAAGCATATGATCAATACGACGAACTAAATCAACATCGGCATAATCCTCATTCACAGGCATACCAACATGATTATTCATATCTAAAAACTCACTTAAGGCGTTAAAACGATGTAAAGCGCCCTCAATTTTAAACAGTTTATAATTGCCATTAATATTCACGCTATCGTCACTACGGAACACAGGCATACCGTTTTGAGAAAAATCAAGACTCAGCTTCTCGATATTCGAATCATCAAACAATTCAACGTTTTTATCCAATGCGCCAGAATCTTGCATTAACTCAATAAAATACAATTCCAAACCAGAAACACGATACCCTAATTCCTGCGCCTTACGAATATTCTCAACACAACGAACTATTGCGTTCAAAGGAGTTTGAGCAATACGCTCATTTAACATGCTCATAATATGTGATGCGCCAAAACCTAACACCAACCCCTCATTAGAAGGAATAAGATATGAGGCAAAGCAGGAAATAGTGACAGCATCACGAAGAGATAAGCCTACACGCAAATTCTCAGGCAACTCTAAACGAAGCTGCTCAAGCGTATAAGAGTCTCTTTCCACATCCATAATCCACGAAGAAAGCCAAACAGGCTCATCCTCAATCTTATCAATGTAAAAAACACCACCCTGCTCAGCTTCAATAGCAAATTGAGAACGAGAATCAGCAGACTGAAAATCTTTCAAAGTTAACGAACTAGCATCCCTGCCAACACGTCTAATATCATATAAACGATTCACAGAAAACTCAGAAAACTTCGCCTTCTTCGATATCCTAGCAACGACATCATTATCATATTTACTAAAAAGCATATCTGGATTTAAAGGCTGTAAATCCATATCAACATCATTGCCAAAAAATACACGCAGCTTTTCGTCAACGACACCAAGCTGAATAAACTCACGTTTAGCAGTAAAAACACCAATAGAAAAACGCTTCTTAAACTCAGGATGCTGAACCCAGCCAACCTGCAAATTCTCAGGTAGCTTTGGCATAGTGCCAATACGATGAAAGTTAGAGAATAACGGCAGTTTTCTTCCTTTAAAGTGCGGAAAATTCGCTAAAGATTCATCAACAGATATAGCCTTTAGCAAACTTGTCAAAGGAGACATACCAATACCTTTCTTGCCGTTAATACGCAAACAAACAATTCTAATCTAAAAAACAAAGAAACACAAGCTAACACAGACTAGAAGCATACGCATGAAAACACCACAACTATATCATTAAAATAGCGTAAATTATTGCGGTACACATACAATAGTACATGTGCTACAGAATACGAAAATACGGCAGGCATCCGCTAACCTAAAAAAATTAGGTAAGCTTGTAAGTGATAAAACATTGCAATTTGTGCACCTGCCACGAAGCAGATACGTGTGCATCACACTACTTCTTATCTCTGTATTCAGCATAGAAATCGGCTTATTCAACCTACCATTCTGGCAAACACTATCCGCAAGCAACGATTCCGCATATGCGAACAGCACCCTAGGGTCAGGACTATACAGACGTGCAGACGGCTATATTGTTATCACTAATCCAAGCCAAGCATACATGGATATGGATGCAGATGGAACTTCGCAATACGTTCGAATAGACAGTGCGCACGACAGCATTGAACTAGCGCAACAAGCAAGTAAGAACGAAACACACAAACGCTACGACATAAACTCAAAAGACAATACTGAAAATGCGGACAATATAAACAATAGTAGCGAACAAAACATACTACGAACCATACGAGTACGAATAAACTCAGACGGAATACCGGGCGTAGGAAAATATATTAATACTGACGTGCCAAGCTCACTATATATTAAGACAAACGCTCAAAAATATGTTCGCTTATGGATAGAAGAACCAACTAATAGTGTAATCGACATACGAGCAGTCAGCACAAACGTTCGAGTTCCTTTCCGATTTGATGCCATACGCATCATACTTATGCTACTTGCAATAGCAGTTATTTACATGCTCCGACCGCATTCACCACTGTGGAATAAACCATTCAATATACACAGCAAAAAACAGCGCATAACCTATTACATTATCATCGGCGCAATCGGTTCACTTGTACTTGCGAGAATAATCGTAGCAATCATATTTGCACCACGTGAACTCGTGCAATATCATCAACCAAACGCATACACTTACGACTTCAACCAATACGCACATTTAGCAGACGCGTTACTGCACGGAAAATTCAACCTCAACCTTCCCGTACCAACAGAGCTAACACAGGTAAGCAACCCTTACAACATAGCCACCAGAAATGAACTACTCGCAAAAAACGTTCAGCCAATATTCTGGGATTACGCCTACTACAACAACAAATGGTACTCATACTTTGGTGTCATACCAGCAATACTCTTCTATCTACCATTCCAAGCAATAACCTCAATATGGGTACCTGGTGGAATATATTTACCAAACGAAGTACCAATTCTGTTATGCACGTATGGCTTCATCGTATTTGGATCACTGCTAGCCATCAGAGTTATACGATCCAGTGTAAAAAAAATATCAGTAGCAGCAGTTATACTCGCGCTCACCCTATTCTTCATTGGCTCAAATACAATGTATTTGCTTTTTAGAACGCAGTTTTATCCAATTCCAATAGCCGCCTCAATGTTTTTCACCAGCCTGGGATTATGGTTCTGGACAGGAGCAATCAAAGCAAAAAAACCACTAAAAAATTCATACAAGCTACTACAGACCAAACAGTATCAACGATTCCAAAAACTCACCTTATGGAATATCGGTACTCTCCCATCAATATCACTGCCGCATTTAAGCGCAGGAGCGATCTGCATAGCACTCAACTTCGGCTGCAGACCAATCTTCTGTCTGTCAGCACTCCTCGGCATCGCAATCTTCAAAGATTACGTATTAGAAATAATCAAAGAATTCAAAGAGCAACAACACCAGCTACGAATACTTATATCACCAATCAGCTCAGTGGTCATACCAGCATTGATAGTTATCACTCCGCTTGCAATATACAACGCGCTCAGATTTGGTAGCATATTCAACTTTGGCAATAAGTATCAGATAACAATTACTGATATGACACAGGTGCATTTAGGAATTCGCAACCTCATACAAACAATCGTATACTATCTTGCACTCCCATTAACCACTAGTCAACAATTCCCATGGCTACAAATTTCACAAGAACCATTCACTCGATGGGTATACACTGAACCGCGAATCGGAGGAGTGCTCGTGCTCTGTCCACTACTCCTACTCAGTTTCGGCGTATTCTTCATACGAAAGCACATTTGGAGACACGGATATAATGCGTTCTTA
>JAUMUB010000128.1 GCA_030530905.1 Bifidobacteriaceae bacterium
GTTCTATATGCGCAATTATCGTAGCGTTGTTATGTAATATAGTGTTTACTCCCCTATATACCGGAATGCCACTTCATGATGTTATTGTTTTAATCCCAACAATTCTACTCCCTTTTAATATCATTAAATTCGTCATTCATAGCATCTGCACTTTCGCAATATATAAGCCAATCTCGCAATTATTACATCGATAATTTTCATATAATTAATTACAAATTCGATTAGAACAGACAGCTTCATGACATTAGCAGATAACAGCTTAGAAAAAGTTGCCGAGCTTCATAATATCAATTACACGTATGCTGACGGCACAAAAGCATTAAACAATATTTCACTGACAATTCATAAAGGTGAGCATATTGCGCTTGTCGGAGATAATGGTTCTGGCAAGTCAACTCTTGCCATGCTTCTTGCAGGTTTACGCTCACCTGATTCAGGACTAATTTCACTACTAAACACAACAGTTTTTGATACGCAAGGCGTACACGCCCACGCATATCGTAAAGTTCGCGAACATATCGGATTGGTTTTACAAAATCCCGAAGATCAAATAATTACTACTGTTTTACAAGATGATGTAGCATTTGGGCCTGAAAATCTAGGCTGGGACGTACCTGCAATTAGTGAGCAAGTTATAAAGTCTTTATCTAAAGTGGACTTATTAGATCGTGCCACTGATAATCCAATATATTTCAGTGGCGGACAGCAACAGCGCACTGCAATTGCTGGAATTATTGCAATGAAACCTAAACTTTTAATTTTCGATGAGCCAACTGCAATGCTCGACAATAAAGCTCGAGAAGAAGTGTATTCGGTAATGAAAGAGCTACGAGAGAATCTTCATACCACCATTATTCACATAACTCATCGTGATGAATCTATCGCGCTCGCACATCGCATTATTGAACTAAAGAACGGCAGTATTTTAGGCGATTATGATAATCCTACAGAATATGAAATCCAATCAAAGTCGCAAAATACTAGCACCAAGAATTCAACACCTGAAAATTACGCACACTCAAAAACACCCTACTCAAATCAACTCGAGCATGATACTACCCCGATTATTGATATTCAGCATGTTTCTTACACCTACCCACACACTACTAAACCTGCTTTAAGTGACTGTAATTTACAAATCATCAAAGGTGAAACTCTTATTCTATCTGGCGAGAATGGTAGCGGTAAATCAACATTACTTCGCATGTTGTGCGGTCTGCAGCTTCCAACAGCTGGCAGCATTAACGTGTCAGGAACGTATTTAACTCAGAAAAAATTAAAGCGCAATCAGCTTCATCAGTTACGCTCTCACATTGGCTATGTAATGCAACATTGCGAAAAGCAATTATTCGCAGCAACAGTGCTTGAAGATATTATGTTTGCGCCTAAAAATTATGGTTTAACTGATGATGAGGCTCAAAGGCAAGCGTATGAAATAATGCGAGCACTTCATATTGAACAGTTCGCTCACAGATCACCTTTTGATCTTTCTGGAGGACAACAAAAATTAGTTGCGATTGCTGGCGTACTCGTATCTAAACCAGATATTCTCATTTTAGATGAACCTACTTCAAATCTAGACACTCATGCGCGAAATCTTGTGCTTGATTATCTAGTTCATCTACAACAAAAAAATGTCACTATTATTATGACAACGCATAACAATAGTGACATTAAAAAACTATCTGCACGCATTCATGTAATGCGCTCTAATAATGCAGGTTACTCAGAGCATTTGCAACCATCATTACAACCGCAGGAGGTCTCAGAACCGCACTTGCAGTTGTCACCGCAATCGCATTTTTCGCCACACTTGCAATCCTTTGAGCAACCACAAGATGACTTTTCTAACATTGTTCGGCATGTGCAATCAGAGGAGCAATCACATGCTTTGCCACTCATACATGCGCAATCTGGTGAGCAAATGCAACTTGAATCACATGCACCGTCTTTCTTACATGCACAGACTGCAACTTCAGCATTATCGCTGGTATCTGCAGCAGTATTTATTCCTTGTGTTTGTGTACTCATGTGCCTCTCCTTTTTGATTAACAATGTATGGCAACTCGTGCTGTCACTTAGCGCAACAGTACTACTTGCAATTATGGGCAACATTCATTATAGTAGCATACTTCAGCGTGTCAAGGGTTTTCTCGTTTTATTTATTATTACTGGCGTTTGCTCAATTTTTTATGTTCACACAGGTAATATTATCTTCTCATATGGTGTAATAAACATCACAGATAATGCTGTAATGCAAGCATTCTTATATATTATGCGATTTGCGATTATTGTTTGTATTGGCGATATTGCTATGCGTGTAAAAACTCCAACTCAGATGACTGATGGATGTGAAAAAATACTGTCACCTCTTTCGCGTCTTGGTATGCATGTTCAAGATTTAGCTCTTGTTATGTCTCTTGCATTGCGTTTTATTCCAACATTGCAAAATGAGGCTCATGCTATTGGTGAAGCTCAGGCATGTCGTGGCGGTGACATTATTTCAGGCTCTCTTATTAAACGTTGCAAAGCTGGACTTACTATTGTCACTCCAATGCTTGTCAGCACGATTCGTCATGCTGATAATCTTTCTATTGCTTTAGATGCAAGAAATTACACGTCTGATAGGAAACGCACTCACTGGCATGAAGAACATTTTGGTGTTGCTGATGCATGTGCAATATTCTTCACACTTACCTATACTATAGTGCTTATTCTCTTATTATGGGCGTAAATCAAGTTCATGTAAATATCAAGGAGCGCGTTTATTCATGACATTAAGTAAAAAACAGGTGAAACAACTTAGAGCTTTGGCTAATTCTTTAAAACCTTTAATAATTATTGGCAAGCAGGATTTAAGTGATAGCGTTGTTGCTCAGGTAAACGAAGTTTTGGAAGATCATGAACTTGTTAAGGGTAAGATTCTTGACGGCTCGGGCTTAGATGCTAAGGAAGCAGCTTTAACACTGGCACAAACTTTGAACGCTGATGTTGTACAAACTATTGGTAATCGTTTTATTATTTTTCGTAGGTCTAAGAAGAAAACTATTAAACATATTGATCTAGTTCGAGAATAAGCTTGAATATCAGCATTAAACAATTAGAATAACTATTATGTCTACTTCTATTACATTATCTACTGGTGATATTGCACCAGATTTTACATTAACCGCCGATGACGGCTCCACAGTAAGCCTTCATGACTATAAGGGCAAGCAGGTTATAGTGTACTTCTACCCTGCCGCTATGACTCCTGGATGCACTACACAAGCATGTGATTTCCGCGATAACATTAATCGTCTTACTTCAATGGGTTATGAAGTACTAGGCATCAGTCATGACAATATTGAGTCGCTAGTTCAGTTCAAGCAGAAAGATAACTTGAATTTCCCGTTGCTTTCTGATGAAGATTTAGCCGTACACAAAGCGTATGACGTATACGGTGAGAAAATGTCGTTTGGGATAAAAACTCTTGGCGTGAAGCGTTCAACTTTTGTTATTAACCCTGATGGTACTATCGCT
>JAUMUB010000129.1 GCA_030530905.1 Bifidobacteriaceae bacterium
ATTAAGTTAACTGTTGCAACATACGATTATAGAAATGTACTGCTCATGCGTTAAAATTATCAACGCTTAAGCTCAAACGTTTGAAAAGGATTAACTATGGCATTGCCAAAGTACAAGACTTCGCGTGCGAATACACATTCTCGTCGCGCAAACTGGAAGGCATCTGCAGTAGCTACTGTTGCATGCCCAAACTGCGGCGCACAAGCATTGCCACACATGGCATGCCCATCATGCGGTTCATTCCGCGGTCGCATTTATCGCGAAGCAATTCGTTCTGCACATACTAAGTAAGTGCATACAACAATAAATGTCCTAAAACCCTACTATCGACGGATGGTAGGGTTTTATGTTGTATGATGATTTTATTGTCAACATCATTACAAATTGGAAAGAATTATTATGACAAGTCATGAGAAGAACAATAAGAAACATAACCATAATATTCAAAATAATTTTGAAGTCACAGATCTTCTCAACTCGCTCGGCACTACTATCAACCCTGACCTCTTAATTCAAGCACTTACACATAGTTCTTTCTCCCATGAAAATCCAGGCGTACAAAATTATGAGCGTTTAGAATTCTTAGGTGACGCAGTTTTAGAACTGGTTTCTACTGAAACATTATTCGCCCAACATCCTGAAGCAGCCGAAGGTCATCTTGCACACATGCGCGCAAAAGTCGTCTCCGAGGAATCTTTATCCACTATTGCACGCGAAAAACTACAAGTTGGGAAATATATTCTTCTTGGTCACGGCGAATCCGAAGATGGTGGAGCTGACAAGGACTCTATTTTATGCGATATTGTAGAATCCCTTATCGGCGCAACCTTCGTTGAACACGGTATTGATGAGGCGCGCAAAGTAGTTCATCACCTTATTGATGACGCTTTAGCGGAAGTTGCCCACGAAGGCCCTTCTCTGGATTGGAAAACTTCTCTTACGGTTAAGGCTCATGAGCTTGGATTACCTGATCCAGAATATAAGATGTCTGTTAGTGGACCAGAATACGCTTTGCAATTCACTGCAAAAGCAGTAATACCAACCACAGGTGAGGTTCTTGGTGAGGGCACTGGGTCTTCTAAACGCAAGGCACAATTATCAGCCGCCTCTCAAGCATGGAAGACATTAAATACACGCAAGTAATAAGTGAGCTTCTTCATAAATCGCTACCAACATGTGGGCATGAACGATACTATTTATTTATTATCAACTACTATATGAAAAAAATGTACCGTTAATTGAGCGAGAATAACTATGGCCTTACCAACACCTCTTCAAGCATTTAGCAATGTTCCTAAAGAAACTCATCATACAGCACAAAAGCATGATGCAAACGGAGAAAAAATGTCAGGCGCTCAAGCAATTGTGCGCTCTTTAGAAGATTTAGGCGTTAGCGATGTTTTTGGCATTCCTGGTGGAGCTATTCTACCGGCTTATAACGCTATTAACGAAGATACGAAATTCCGTTTTATCCTCACTCGTCACGAACAAGCAGCAGGTCATGCAGCACAAGGCTATGCGCTGAGTACTGGTAAAGTCGGAGTTTGCATTGTCACTTCTGGCCCAGGGGCTACCAACATGGTCACTGCTATTGCAGACGCAAATATGGATTCTGTGCCAATGGTAGTTATCACTGGTCAGGTTGGCGTAAGCTCAATCGGCACAGATGCTTTTCAGGAAGCTGATATCGTTGGTATCACTTATCCTATTTCAAAACATTCTTATCTCGTAACGAACGCTCAGGATATTCCACGCGTATTAGCTGAAGCATACTATATTGCTCACACTGGTCGCCCTGGCCCTGTTGTCGTAGATATTACCAAAACAGCTCAAGTTAGCGAAATGTATTATTCATGGCCACAGCGTTTAATCCTTCCTGGATACAATCCAACAACCAAAGCACACGGATGCGTATTGCAAGAGGCAGCTGAACTATTTGCTCAGTCCAGCAAACCTGTGCTGTATGTGGGTGGTGGCGCTATGCGCTCAAAAGCTGGCAAGCTGGTAAAACAACTTGCAGAACTTACTAATGCCCCTATGGTTACCACTCTCACTGCTCGAGGTATCGTTCCTGACACTGACCCTCATGTGCTTGGTATGATTGGTATGCATGGCTCTATTGCAGGCACTGGTGCTGTGCAGCGAAGCGATCTACTCGTAGCAATTGGTTCACGATTCTCGGATCGGGTTACTGGTAAACTTAAAGATTTTGCTGCTCACGCAAAGGTAATTCACATAGACATTGACCCTGCAGAAATTGGCAAAAACCGTAAGCCTGATGTCCCAATTGTTGGCGATATTAGCAACGTACTCGAAGAACTTATTCCAGCAATCAAAAAAGAATACAAGAAGAACGGTAAGCCTGATTTAAGCGAATGGTGGAAAACCATCAATACGTGGCGTAAGAATTATCCTCAAACATTTGACGAGTCCACTGATGGCACTTTAGCTCCGCAATGGGTTATACAGCAGCTTTGCGATAAAGCTCCGGATAACACTATTTGGGTTACTGGCGTTGGTCAACATCAAATGTGGACTTCTCAATTTGTCAAATTCAAGCAGCCTAATTCTTGGATCACCTCAGCTGGTTTAGGTACAATGGGTTATGGTTTACCTGCCGCTATTGGCGCAGCGATTGGTTCGGCACGTGAATTTAATGGTGAAAAACCTGTATGGCTTGTTGACGGAGACGGAAGCTTCCAAATGACTTCCGAAGAACTTGCCACCGCATTCTTGAACCATACTCCTATCAAGATTGCTTTGTTAAACAATTCTGTTTACGGTATGGTTCGTCAATGGCAGACCTTGTTCTACAACCAGCATTACTCACAAACAAATCTTTCTCACAACAAAGAGAATCCAACCATTACTGATATTCCAGATTTTGTAAAACTTGCTGAAGCCTATGGTTGCGTGGGTATTAGAGCTTTCACTGAGCAAGAAGCAATTGACGCGATTAACACTGCAAATAGCATTAATGATCGTCCTGTGCTAATTGATTTCCGCGTTTGGAAAGATGCAATGGTATTCCCTATGGTTGCGTCTGGCGCTTCTAATGATGAAGTGTCTTATCGCCCAGGTGTTAAACCATTAACCTTGCGCACTATCCAAGAAGAATACGTAGATATGGAGGAAGATCATGAGTGAGAATACACATCTTCACACTATTTCTGTTTTAGTAGAAAACCGTCCAGGTGTGCTTGCTCGTGTTTCTGAACTCTTCGCACAACGAGCATTTAATATCAACTCTCTCTCAGTATCCCCTACCGAAAGAGATGATATTTCTCGAATTACCGTTACCACAGATGTACAACCTGCTCCACTTGAGCAGATCATCAAGCAGCTAAATAAGCTACTGCACGTACTCAAAATTGTTGTACTCGATGACGAAGCAACTGTTTCACGCGAAATTATTATGGTAAAAGTAGCAACAACAAGTGAAACTCGAGCAGAAATTATCGAAATTGTTAACTTATTCCGA
>JAUMUB010000130.1 GCA_030530905.1 Bifidobacteriaceae bacterium
GGATCATCATTTATTGCATGAAATTATCACACCACATTTATGGACACTTGACATTCACGAAGCATGTCAGCAAACTCATATTGATGAACATGCGATTATTAATAACATCACCTACGATACTCGTGCTGTTCATGACGGTTCGCTACTGTTTTGCAAAGGCGCTTTTAAAGCAGAATTTCTAGACTCTCTTACCTCGGATAGCATTTGCGCTTACGTGGCTGAAAATGATTATTCAGATCACACTCAAGCTATTGGCTTTATTGTTGAAGATATTCGAAAAGCTATGAGCATTCTTTCTCAAGCATTCTATAATTATCCTGCAAAAGAGCTATCTATTGTTGGTATTACTGGCACAAAGGGTAAAACAACCACAGCTTATTTCACTCATAAACTCTTACAACACTCAAGCAATAATCGTGCTGCCTTATTCTCGTCTATTAATAATTGCATTAACGGCGTCGATTATGTGGAGTCTGATTTAACCACGCCTGAATCTTTGGACGCTGCGCGAATGATGCGCGATGCTGTTGAAGCGGGTATGAAATATTTAGTAATGGAAGTATCTTCACAAAGCTACAAGGTCGATCGCGTTTTCGGACTGCACTTTAACGTGGGTGTGTTCCTCAATATTTCACCAGATCATATTAGTCCTATTGAACATCCCACATTTGAAGATTATTTCTATTGTAAACGTCAGTTAATTAATAATTGTGATACGTTCGTGGTGAATAAAAACTGTAAGCATGTTAATGTTATTCGTCAACAAGCACAGCTAGCGCAAGTTCCTACCGTATCTTTTGCACTGGCTGAACAGAATACTGAGAATACTATAGTTCAAAATACTTTAAGCAAGAACACTTTGTATGCAAAAGCTAATGATGCTCAACATCATGAGTTCGTAATTTTCGATACTAAGCAAAACTACGGTTCTCTTACTTTACAGCACACTCCTGGTGATTTTAACTATGAGAATGCTCTTGCCGCATTACAAGCTGTTCAATGCTTAGGGATTGCAATAACTCCAGAATCGTTGCAATCGTTGCGTGACGTGCATGTTCCAGGTCGTATGGAGATTTTTACGAGCCGCGAGTTAAACACGATTGCTATTGTTGACTACGCACATAATTTTGCTTCAGTAAGCTCACTTCTTGATTTTGTGTATCAGCAATATGATGCACAGAATGCGAATATTACTCTTGTTACTGGCTCTGCAGGCGATAAAGCAATTGATCGTCGCGAAGAAATTGTTCAAGCCGCTCAGAATAGAATTCACTCCTTCATGCTCACTCAAGAGGATTCTAACCATGAGTCAACAGATGCTATTTGCGTTCAAATGCAACAGGCTATTACGAATCCTCACGTAAAATCCCAGATTATCCATGATCGTAAAGTAGCAATTGAAACTGTTCTTCAACAAAACACTCAACCAAGTGATACGTTACATATTGTACTTATTATTGGCAAAGGCGAAGAACGTTGGATTAAAGAGCACGGCAAGCACGTTCCTTATGAGGGTGACGATCAAGTCGTTCAAAGAATTTTCAACAGTGTACAATAGTGTGCAATACTTGCAGAAAAGGTAAATAATGACAAAGTTTGAACCTGTGTTACTTGGCAGCGATATTAATGCTTATGGAATGGCACGCGCTTTTCATCAAGCATATAATGGATTACAATCCACTGCGTTCGCCGCAAAGCAATTGTCTCCAACAAAATTTTCTTCAATAATTAATATTCATCTTGTCGAAAATTTCAGCACTGAAGAACAATTCGCACCTACACTAGTTGCATACGCTCAACACCGCAAACTGCAAGAGCCAGACACTATGCTTCTACTTATTCCATGCGGTGACGTATACGCGAATTTACTAAGTCATAATCGTGAAGTGTTAGCACCATACTATGCGTTTAACACGCTTGATCCTGCGCTTAATAAACGTTTAAGCTATAAAAACACTTTTTACGAATTATGCGAGCAGTACAATTTACCTCACCCAAAAACTTTTGTAGTAACTAAAGAGGATGTGCAGGCTAAAACCTACGAACATCTCCCATTCCCATTCCCTGTTGCTATGAAACCAGTTGATTCTGCTCAATGGCTTCATATCGATTTCCCTGGTCGTAAAAAAGCTTTTATTATCCAAACTCCACAAGAGTTAGATACTCTTATTCAACGCTCATATGCTGCCGGGTATACTGCACAAATGGTAATTCAGGATTTCATTCCAGGCGACGACAGCCATATGCGAGTACTTAACGCCTATGTTGATAAGCATCATCGCGTTCGCATGATGATGCTTGGACACCCTCTTCTTGAAGATCCAAGCCCTGAAGCTATTGGCAATTATTCCGCTATTCTTCCAGATTACAATCAAACTGTTTTTCAACGCATTAAAGCCTTTTTGGAAGATATTCAATATGAGGGCGTAGCGAATTTTGATATGAAATTTGATGAGCGCGATGGCGAATATAAGTTGTTTGAAATCAATTTGCGTCAAGGGCGTTCTAGCTATTTTGTCACTTTGAACGGTGAGAATCTTGCTCAATATTTTGTAAACGATCTTGTTGAGGACACTCCTTTTGACGGTAACACCACTTTTGCAAAAGGTAATAAACTGTGGTTGGAAATTCCTAAATCCGTGTTTAAGAAGTATGCGATTAATAATGAGTATAAGCAACAAGCTTTGCAACTTATTCGAGATAATAATTACGGTTCAACCTTGTATTATAAGAAGGATATGAATTTTAAACGCTGGCTTATGCACACGCATTTGTACAACTACTATAAGAAATCATACGCCAAATATTTTCATCAGAAGGCTGAATAGATGAGGCGCCCATTTTTTGCAATTCTAGGTGGCATGGGAACTCTCGCAACTGAGAGTTTTATACGTTTAATTAATCAGCAAACTCATGCACATTGCGATCAGGATTTTTTGGATTATGTTGTTTTTAACGATGCCGGAGTTCCTGATAGAACCGCTTATATTGTTGATAATACTGCTGACGACCCATTCCCTGTTATTGCCGATGATATTAAGAATGCGCAGCTTATTGGCGCAAGTTTCCTCGTGCTTACTTGCAATACTGCACACTACTTTTATGACCAATTCCAAGCTTTAACTACGCTTCCTATATTGCATATGCCTCGTGAAGCTGTTCAGTATGCTACGAATTTTTATAAGCCAAATGCTCGCATTGGGTTTATGGGCACTGAAGGCTCTGTAAAAATTGGCGTGTATGAACGTGCGATTCGCGATGCAGGCTTCGAATTTATTCAGCCTGATAATAGTTTGCAACAGCGCATTACTGCTCTTATTTACGATAATGTAAAAAGTGGTGTGTTTAATAAGAATGCTTATGATAGCACGATTCAAGAGCTTCTAAACCCTGATGGAGCATATCATTGCGACGCAGTC
>JAUMUB010000131.1 GCA_030530905.1 Bifidobacteriaceae bacterium
ACACGTTCAAGACTTTGACCAGTATGTTTTACCAAAGTATTCTCCAACCATTCACGTAAACGCATCATCTCACGTGCCTGCAATTCAATTTCAGTGGCCTTACCAAAATCCTGACCCATTGCAGGCTGATGAATAAGCACACGAGCATTCGGAAGCATTAAACGCTTACCTTTTGAACCAGCAGCAAGAAGAATGGCTGCCGCAGAAGCAGCCTGGCCTAAACATACAGTTTGAACATCTGGCTTAATATACTGCATCGTGTCATAAATAGCAGTCATTGCAGTCATAGAACCGCCCGGCGAATTAATATACATCATAATATCGCTATCAGGATCCTGACTTTCCAATACCAACAACTGTGCCATAATATCGTCAGCAGAAGTATCATCCACCTGAACACCCATTAAGATAATACGATCTTCAAAAAGTTTTGAATACGGATCTAAGGTTGCCATGCCATACGGCGTTTTCTCACTGAATTGTGGAAGAACATAACGATTAGTAGCTTGCAAACCACTTACACCACGTGGACCTGCTAAACGTTGAGCTCGTGCAACAAAACGTGCTTCCTCACTTGCCATATAAATCCTTCCTCTACCCTACTTATCGGTGTTCATTGTGCCAGGCGTTGTGACAATCTTGTCAACAAAGCCGTATTCTAATGCTTCTTGAGCAGTAAACCAATGATCATACTCGTTATCCTTGTAAATTTCTTCAACCGTATGACCAGTCTGCTCTGCAGTAAGCTGAGATAACGTTTTCTTCATATCCATAATCAGCTCAGCATTAATACGAACATCTGTTGCAGTACCACCAACACCACCAGAAGGCTGATGCATTAATACACGCGCATGTGACGTAATAAAACGCTTTCCTGGTGTGCCAGAGCTTAACAAGAACTGTCCCATAGATGCTGCCATACCCACAGCAACCGTTGCCACATCAGGCTCAATCAGCTGCATAGTATCGTAAATAGCCATACCAGCTGTAATTGAACCGCCTGGTGAATTAATATAAAGCCAAATATCTTTCTTTGGATCTTCAGCGGCAAGCATCAGCATTTGAGCGCAAATGCGATTTGCCATTTCATCTTTAACTTCTTCACCCATCCAAATAATGCGATCTTTAAGTAAACGATTAAAAATTGGATCTCCTACAGATGCAGTACCTTCACCTGCCATCACTGGCATATTTGGTAAATCTGCCATCCTGCCTCCTTCAACATATGATGGTCATCAAATCTGTTTCTTATTGTAATAGGAAGTAATAATTTTAGAAAATTGTAACGCAATTATTGCAGCTATCACTGCAGGAATTACTAAAATCAAAGGTGCATGAGTTAATTCTATCACTAGACTTAAAGACATTAAAGCCGCCTGCTGAGAAGCAGCTAAAAAGGCAACTGCACCAATAAGCGCGCACATTGTAAAATTTACTTGTGGAAGTGATAGCATACACCATAACCCACCTAATAGCAAACCAATAATAGCTCCAGAAGCAATAGCGGGCTGTATAACACCACCAGACGCTCCAGCATGAATTGTAACCAAGGTAATCAGCATTTTTGCTATAAGAGTTATAAGTAATATGCGCCACATATTCTGATACATACTATTATCTGGCACTAGTAACGCCAACTGAGCAGCAGCCCTACCATTACCCATTATTTGTGGCATAAAATACGCAAGCACGCCAGATAATACACCAACCATCGGCATAGTGATAAAAATAGAAGAATTACGCACTTGCTTTACTTGAGCCATTTTAAAGCAGTGACGGAAAACCCAACCAACTACCCCACATATTACGCCAGCAATGATAGCAAATACTATTATTTGATAATCAATTGCGAACCCTTTAGTTATATAAGGCATCTCATAATATACGTCTGTGCCTCTCATTAAACCTGCAATATAGGCAGCAATAAAACTCATACAAGATGAGCTGAATATTAGCGCGATATTTCTAGTTTTCAGTAGAATTTCTACAGCAAAAAACATGCCAGCAAACGGCGCATCATAAACAGCCGCTAAACCTGCACTAGCAGCAAGAGCTACAATATTTCCAGTACTAAAATTTTGAATATTTAAATGCTGATTTGAAAATAACTTACATACTTTTTGTGCAATCAGCGAACCTAATTCTCGTGGTGAAGTTTCTCTACCAATACTAGCGCCAGCACCAACAATCCCAATCTGCGTGCACACATGAACAATTGTTTGCCATGTTGGCATTTGTTCACCTTTTACAGCCTGACTCACACTGGGAACTTTTTGAGTTTTATTACGCAAAAAATACCAGATAACACCTGCAAGACTTAAAGCAATCGAAACAGAAAGAAAACGCCTTAATGCGCTTGTATTATATGCGGCAGGGTAATGTGCTGATTCAATAAAGCCTAAAGCAATGTACTCGATAAATTCCAACAAAAATGCTAATAAACCAGAGCCTACGCCCACAAGCACGCTGATTATGATAAGCATCAATATGAACTTGCCAAACCTAACATATTTTGCCTTATTCATTTCAATCATAATCGCTACACCTACGTACCGTTCTCAACTATATATCCATTAAAACTCCATATTAACAAAGAATTAAATAAAATGCGTATATCCTAATTTTGCCCTTCATTGATAAAGCAACAAATCGAAGTTCCCCTTATGGAGAACACTTATGTAATTCATCATAAACACAATCTAATTTTGCAAACGTTAAGCAGTTTACGATTACAATTTTATATATCATAAAAAACGTTTATTTTAACAAAAAATATTGTTTAATAGCCTTATAAGTATATTGTATTTCATATATTATTACAGAAAAACCATAACGTTTAGGGTTTTCTAAATCTAGTGTATTATAGTGCATATGAAGAAGAAATCCGCAGTTGACTTCAACGTTGAATCACAGCCAACTATTAATGATGTAGCTCACGCCGCTGGCGTATCTACATTCACAGTTTCACGCGCGTTAAGCAATCGTTCAGGTGTTTCAGAAAAAACACGAGCAAAAGTTTTAAAAGTTGCAAAAGAATTAAACTACACAATTTCTAAATCTGCTTCTAGTCTTGCAAGTGGAAAAACTATGCGTGTAGCATTGTTAGCCCGAGCAACATTTGCCGGATGGTTTATGGGCGAATTATTCAACGGCTTATATGATATATTGCATCCACAGAATTACGACCTCGTGTTATATCGCATTGCAAACTCAGAAGAACGAAAGAATTTCTTCAACACAATGCCCGCAAAACGCAATGCTGATGCACTAATAGTCACAGG
>JAUMUB010000132.1 GCA_030530905.1 Bifidobacteriaceae bacterium
TAAGTCTCTTGTGCAATGGAAAAAAGAGTATCAACATTAGCATTACGATTCTCATTATGACAACGATTCAGCCATTGTTTTAAATGAATAGGAGTTACAGCACAACTATCATAATCAGCATTGTTAACATTCTGAGTGCGAGTATCGTGGAAAAAATTTACTTGCACATCTGACTTACTAAAATTCACGCTTGAATTATTAGTACTATTGCGGTCAGCATCATAATGCAACGATGTGCTGTTTTCAGTATTGCAGTCAAGATTACTATATTTTTGTAAACAATCTTGAGAAGCATTACGGGACTTTGAGTTATTAGATAAAAGATTAGGTGAATTTAATGTATGCTCATTTTCTAAAAGCTCTTTACTGTAAATATCAGTATGTGGTGTAGTCGCGCTCGCAGTAGTGGGTTGGTTGACTTTTTGTAACAGTAGCTCTTGAATGCTTGTAGTTTTTTGCTTGATATCGCTGATATTACATAGTGTATTCTGCTTGGCTGTAGTAGGTGTAATGTAATGCTCTTTTGGTAGATGTTGCTCATGGGTAATTTTCGCATTTGTAGTATGCAATAATATTGCTTTTTGCTCATGTATAAGTTTATTACATCCAGAACTATCTGGTGTTGTAATATTTCCTGGAATAGCATATGTGATACGGTGAAAATCTTGCGCCCATGTGCAGGTGTTAATTGCGCCAGAGCGAAGTCTAGCCTGAGCAATTACAACGGTATCACTTAAAGCTGCAATAAGGCGGTTTCGCAGTAAGAATCGTTGACTATAGGGAATACATTCAGGAGAGTGTTCACTAATAAGTGCTCCGCCGTAGTCAATTATCGTATTAAAAAGCTTATCGTTTGTTCTGGGCCCAATATGGTCTAATCCTCCAGCAAAGACTGCAATAGTGGTTCCACATAGTGGTTGTAATTCTTGCATTGCTTGCAAAGCACCCCAATGTGCAGCAGCGTCAATTCCAAGCGCACCACCTGAAATAATTGTATGTCCATTTCGAGCATGAGTATATGCTATTTTTCTAGCTGTTTGCAAACCATAAGGAGTGCCTCCGCGAGACCCAACAATACCTAATGGTTTATTACAAAAGATTAAGGATTCTGGGTTACCTAATATCCATAAACATAGTGGTGGAGGATATGAAGTGTGAATTGCAATATCTTGTAATTGTTGTGGCCAGAAAATACTGTGTGGCGCAATAATGTGATATTTGTTTTTTGTTAGAAATTGTATGAGCTTGTCATACGGATAATGGGCAATGAGAAGCCAACGCTTATACCATTTTGCAAGTGATTTAACAAAGCGTTGTGTGGGATCCTGTTTAGTTTTGTATCCCCAGAGTTCAATACCTTTTTTCGCATATGATAATAATAATGCGATTTCTTCATGCTCTTGAATTAGGTCATTAGTGTTGTCGTATTCAAGCCAATGATTTGGAAGCTGGGCGAGTAGGGAACAAACAGTAATTGCATGAGGTGCACCTAAAATAGTTGCATACATGAGTGCTTGTGTATCTTCAATACAATAAGATAATATTGCTCGAGCAAGCGTTTCTTCATCAAGATTAAGTATGGAAGCTTGAGTGCTCATTGTTACTCCTCAACACAATTGTGCAACAGTGCATAATGTGTTATTAAAACTAATATCAAATTGCTATGTTATACGACTTCGCATCATAATACCCTGAAGAATATCGTCAGTTTCAGGGCTTGTTGCGCCGCGTAAGTCAGCTAAAGTCCATGCAAGACGTAAAGCGCGGTCTGCACCACGTAAACTCAACATCTCATTATGCAGTGCTTTGTTAATCACTGCTAGGACATGACGTGCAGTGTTCTTGTGTAGCCATTCACCGCTAATCTGAGAGTTTGAAGTCCACCCAAAGTTGGCAAAACGTTCTATTGCTACTTCGCGCGCTGCTGTAACTTTGCTGCGAATGGTGCTACTTGAAAGAGTGGGGGAAGAGTTGTTACCGCTGATTTCTTGTACAGGTGGCACATCTATTTGAATGTCAATTCTATCTAGGATAGGGCCTGAAAGTTTAGAAAAATAACGAATTCTGTCTTTTTCTCTGCAAATACAACGTTCGCCAGTGTCGTATGCCATGCCACAAGGGCAGGGATTTGAAGCCATAATAAGTTGAAAATTTGCAGGATATATTGTTGTGCCTTTTGCGCGTGAAATAGAGATAATCCCAGATTCCAACGGTTCACGCAATGTTTGTAAGGTTTTAGCGCAATATTGTGCTGCTTCGTCTAAAAATAATATACCTTTATGTGCTTTTGTAATAGCTCCTGGAATAGCAATTCCAGTGCCGCCGCCAACTAGTGAGGTAATGCTGGCAGTATGATGAGGTGCTTCAAAAGGTGGTATATCAGTAATACCATACATGGAAAGTGTGCCACACAATGAACGAATTGAAGCTACCTCGAGTTGAGATTGAGAATCAAGTGGTGGCATGATACTTGGCATACGTGATGCCAACATTGTTTTACCAGTTCCTGGAGGCCCGACCATTAACACATTATGCCCACCGGCAGCAGCAACTTGTAAAGACCATTTAACATTTTCTTGTCCTACAACTTCTGACATGTCGGTAATCGCTGGAACGCTTGTTGTGCTGGTTTGCGATTGCAAAATGTTTCCCAAAGTATATTGTGCGTTGCCACCCATTTTTTCAATAAGCTCACCAACATGACGAACAGTAGTAACTTGAATATCGGGAATAAGTTGTGCCTCATCAATATTGCCGTCGGGAATAATAATAGAATTAATACCACGTTGTTTTGCATACATGAGCATTGGAAGCATACCTTTGACAGGTAACACTGTGCCATCAAGGTTTACTTCACCGAGGACAATAGTGTTGGCTAAACAATCAATCGGTATTTTTCTGGAAGCGCATAATATACTCGCGGCGATTGCTAGATCATATGAAGATCCACGTTTAGGCAAAGAAGCAGGTGACATGTTGACGGTTACTCTTGTATCAGGCCAGCGGATACCACTTGCTTGACAGGCAGCTTTTACACGTTCGCGTGCTTCAGAAAGAGAAGTATCTGGTAGCCCAATTATAGAAAAGAATGGTAGTCCAGGTGATAAAAATGCTTGGATTTGTACTAGGAATGCTTGTAGTCCAATAAGCCCTACGCATAAGGTTTCGCCAATAACTGCCATTAGAAAGCATCCTTAATATGCCGAATAGTCACAAAATC
>JAUMUB010000133.1 GCA_030530905.1 Bifidobacteriaceae bacterium
ATTTCGCAAAACAGATTTCATAAAATTATTCCTCCTGCGATTCTAAAGCTTCAGTCTTCACTTCATCACTATTCTCAGTATCATCTTGCTTTTTAGAAACAATTTGAGAATCATCCTCACCGGATTGACTGTTTATTGAAGTTGTTTCATCCGAAGAAGAATCATTTAATTCCTGTGAGAAACGGGCAAAATATGATTGCAATTCGTTCAAATCAATAACAGTTGTAGTCTCAACATTTTGCGATTCTGATGCTACAGTTTCTGCAACAATATTACGATTAGCAGAATCAACTACTTTAGGAGCTTCTTTTTGTTCCTTAGTCGCATTAGCTCCAGCATAACGACCTCGAGCATGGCGCCTTCGACGAGCACGAGCTTTAACAGGAGTGTGCCAACTTTCTTGAGTTCGTATACGCGTTGAACGAACCACACGCTGAATTCTGCGCTTTTCAGGAGCCATTGCAAAAACAGAAGCACATAAAATTGTCATTAAAGCAAAAAGTACTGCCAAGAAATACAATACGTAATCAAAATGAGGCAATTGCGTGCGGTTCCAATGAAATACAATATCTGCCGAATCCTTGCTGCTACCTAAATCAATTATCGCAACCTGTTGAGTTTCCCCCTTATGCTTAAAAGTAAGCGTGCGTTCACCACACGTTACAGCAGTCCACAAATCAGAATCAGCAAAGGTGACATTATCATTGGTAGATCCTGATTTAACAGTACTTCGCGCAGACTGAGTTGTAAACTGCGTCCACGATTGCATACCTGTTAGACGAATATATTTTTGCCCAGCAAGCCAACCATTCACATCTTTCTGACTACCTAATGCCACGCACACATTCACGTTTTTTGTGCTAGTAACTTGCACATTTACGTTACTATCAACAAGATTTAAAACCCCTGGATCTGTTACCACATACTGCACTCCAGAAACACGCGCTCTAACATTCACCGAAGAACTTGGTTTCCAGATAGTCGCATTCAATACACCGAATACAACACATGCAACGGCAATTAATCCAAAAATTGGTGAAACAACACCACGCATGATCTTGGCACGTTTTGTCGGCTTCTTAGTATTCTTATTCTGTTCAAAATCTTCCATAACGTTACTAATTCTACAATTAATAAAGTATCTTCTAAAAAACACCTTGTAAATACAAGGAAATATACAGTTTATTTATATCTAATATATGAATACACTCATAACATTTCTCTTAAAATCATACCACGCTTGTACAGTGTTATTTTATGCATAATATTAACACTCGTATAATTGCCGTATTTAGTGCTATTACCCTACTTATCGGGTTAGCTGCATGCGGTTCAGAAAATGCAGATCATCATGATCAGTTATCCGGCATTGTTGCAACAGGAGAATTAGGTAAAAAGCCTAAAGTTTCTTTCCATACACCTATGACTGTTGAAGATAAAGCTTATGCAGTTCTTCAAAAAGGTAATGGAAAAACAATTAATGACGGCGATTATGTTTGCACCCATGGCATTGCCTACAATACGCAAACTGGCGCAGAATTAGGAAATTCTTGGACCGATAAGAAGCCATCATGTTTTACAGTAAATAAAAAAACTGATGATTCATCATATACCTCAATTTTAATTGGTAACAAAGTAAACACCACTATTGCAATAGGCGTAAATGACACAACTTCAACCAGTTCGTCAAGTTCCTCATCTACCCCTAGCACATATTTAATGGTTCTCACTGTAATTAGTGCTAAAAAACTACCTACTCGTGCAGAAGGTACCGCCGTAACGGATATTCCAGCTGACTTACCAAAAGTAACTTTAGACAAGAATGGCAAGCCTTCATTAGACTTAAACGGTTATAAACCTGGAGATTCCCTCGTAAAACAAACACTTATTCAAGGATCTGGCGACACTGTCGAAAGCACTGATACCATTACAGCCCAATATTCTGGCTGGTGCTTAAAAGATGGCAAATTATACAACTTCGATTCTTCATGGAACCGCGGAACACCATCTTCTTTCTCTCTCACAGGAGTAGTGCAGGGTTGGACTCAAGGTCTTTCCGGACAGAAGGTAGGATCACAGGTTTTACTTATTATCCCGCCTAGCCTTGGTTATGGAGATACTGAAACAGCTGGAATACCAGCTAACTCAACCCTTTATTTCGTAGTTGATATCCTTGCAGTTCAAAAATAGTCTCATATAACAAAAATCGGAGCAGCTTCATTTTACGAGTTGCTCCTATTTTTTTCACACACTTATTAGCACAATCTAAATTACGAGTAATTATTTACTACTAAATTGCACTTATCTACTTTTCTAACAAATTATCGTTTATATATTTCTTCAAGCTTATTGTTAAAACAACCATTGAATACCATTTTCAGTATTCTTCATATCCTCATAATCGAGAATTAAGCACTCAAAACCGCGATCTTCAGCAAGCACTTTGGCTTGCGGTGAAATAGTCTGAGCTGCAAAAATACCACGCACAGGAGCAAGTAAAGGATCTCGATTTAACAAATCACAATAACGCGTTAGTTGCTCTACGCCGTCAATACCACCGTGACGTTTAATCTCAATTGCCACATGATTACCATCAGCGTCAATTGCCATAATATCCACAGGACCAATCGCTGTAGGATACTCTCTACGCACTAAACTGGCACCCTCACCTATGCGATAAATCTGCTCAGATAAATATTGCTGTAAATGATCTTCAACGCCATCTTTAGTAAGCCCTGGATCTTCACCAAGCAAAAATTCTTCATCGCTATAAATCTTAAATAGTGTAATTTCCAAAATATCCGAAGTCTTCACCGCATGAACTCGTAAAATCTTCTCAGGAACATCCACCTGAGAATCATCTGTAATCTTATATTCCTTTTCATCAGGCGTGATTTCACGAATTTCACAAGGCGCAACCATCCAATTAAGCGGTTTATACGAGCCTAATTCAGAAAAAATTAGAACGCTATTATCTGCTTTTACTAATAGTACGCGCTTTGCGAAAGCTAATGAAGTATTCAAACGTCCACTATATTCAGCACTGCAATCTGCAACAATAATTCTCACAGTGACATCTTAACCCACAATAATTACCCGCTCAACACGCTGTTATATTACCACTACTTTGTATACGTTATATCCATTACATATTTCCGCATATATTCAGGCTGTTACGTCAAATTATGCTTTAAAAAAATAAGAGGCAA